>NZ_JBHWLC010000001.1:0-240027 GCF_042730635.1 Streptomyces sp. NPDC059917 | reverse complement strand
GGCTCTACGCTTCGCTCCGAGCCGTAGAAACCGCCTCGCTCCGCTCGGCGGAGCTCCGCTTCGCCGAGCCAAAGCCGGCCCTGTCGGGCCGGAGTCCTGCGCTTCGCTACGGGCTGGTTCGGGTTCCGCTGCGCTCCACCCAAGCAACCTAGGATGATCCGTTCCACGAGGTCAGGGCCTACGGCCCGTTGGGCCGGTCCGCTTCGCTCCCCGACCCCGGTCCTTCCGGCTCCGCCTCCAGAACCAGCCCACTCCGCGGGCGGCAGCAACAAGGTGGTGTGTGGCCGGGGCCGCTTCCTGCCTTACCGAGCTCCCGAGGCCGAGCGCTGCTGACTCGACGGGTAACATTGCGCTCTTCGGGTGCTGTCGGGGCCTGGAGTCTCTGAGGGGAATGCCGATGCCCATTGGCAAACTGCCCATCGTATGGGGCCTCTCCCCTGACGGTGCAGGTTGCGTTCTTGGACCAAGATCACTGCGAATTCAGCGTCCGGTCCGACGCTCCACCACAGGGCTCGCCATCCGGCTAGGCCGTCCGTTCGCCGCACATCAAGGGATGGATCGGCTGGCGTGTAGCGGCCCCGTGTGACGGCGTGCTGGTAGTGGTCACCGACGGGGCAGAGCAGCGCACAATCGTGACGGGCATAAACGAGTCGACCAGTCATCTGGCTCTCCTCTCATGGTCCCGGTTCCTGCTGGCCTCCGGCCGTACCCACCAGGGCAAAGACGGGGTCTGGGCGAACAACGCTGTCGTGTACTCCCCTGGCGGCTACCCGATGAGCCACATCTGCCTCGGCGAAGACATCGACTACCTCATCGGCGACCGCGATGGTGGGATTTGGACCGGTCACGGCGACGAAGGTATCTACACCACCCCGCATCCCGCGCTGGCCTCGCCTGCTGGAACACCGACGGCGATCACACCTGGACTCCGCAGCGCCTACCCGTACAGCCCCTTGGCGGCAACGCAGCCGCCACGGAAGGAACACTGGTGTGGCATGCGTGGTATAGCCCCGAAGGCTCCTTCATCACCCGCGTCGACCCCACCACCGGAGAGGAGAACAGCTGGGCCAACCCGGTCAAAGACACCGACGGCATCGCGGTCCGGGGCAACCAAATGATCCTCACCCACCGCTTCCACAACCGGCCCGGCGTAGAACTGAACCATGCAGAGCTCATCAACGGCGCTTGGGTCATCACCGCCCAGGAAAAACTGACCCTTCCCGACCCCATGGGCATGCGCTGCGCTCAGGGCCACGACGGGGCCCTCTGGCTCCGCGGCGGCGACACCTGGGTACGCATCTCAACCTGAGCCCCAAGAACACCAACAAACCCCAGAGCGGGTACCCAAACGCTGCGCGCTCAGGACCGAACGGCCTCACTGCGCCCGGCCTGGGCCCTTCGGGCCCAGGGCTCTTCGCTTCGGACTGGCTCTGGTTCCGCTGCGCTCCACCAGAGCAGGCGGGCCTCGGGACTCCCACGCTCCGCACGAAAGGTGACCCCGTCTCACGGGGTCCGGGCCTCCAGCTCGTCGGGTGGGGCCGCTTCGCTCCCCCACCTCACTCCTTCCGACTCCGCCTCCAGGGCCACAGCCTGCTCCATCGACGGCCGACAAGGGTGGCGGGGGCTGTGTGCCGGTCCAGGAGCCTGACTGCCATGACGTGGTTGTAGGAGACTGCCAACTCGCGCGCAGTCTGCCCGTCATATGCCCTCGCTGTGGGGTCGGCTCCATAGGCCAGCAGGATCGCGGTGAGCCCGGAGTCGAGCGGCCCGCCGGACTGGAGTGCCCCATCCCCTTCGACGTCAATCGCGTGGAGCAGGAGCGTCATCCCCCAGCAGACTTCTTCCAGGTCCACGCCCGCGTCCAAGAGACGGGTCAGCTCGGCATAGTCGCCCGACTCGACCGCCTGATGTGCGGGAGTCCAGGGGTTCTCAACAAGCTCGGTCACTCAAACTCCCAGCTGGAGCACACCTCGGAACGGTACAGTCATCAGTATGCATCATGTGGGGGGTATTCTGTGTAGATGTGTAGGATCCCGAGAAAACCACTACCCCCCTCCCCGATGGGATTTTCCCCGCCACTTAGTTTCAGTGGAGTGTCGAATGCAGAATGTCATCGACTGGGTCAGTAATCGTACCCTCCGTGTGTGGCGGTACGGAATCGGACATTCCCAACTCTTACTAGTCAGCAGCCAAGGAGACAGAACTGGAAACGGTCTGGGTGTTCACTTCGAGGCCGTCGAGTACATGCGACTCGTCCCGACCTTCAAGGACCTGCGGATCACCACAGCCGACAAGCAACAGGCGCTTGAGGTCAAGGCCTCCGGGGCGCTTCCCTCCTTGTCCCGTCCACTGCTCGTGCTGACTCTTCACCACGACGACGGTGTCGGCATGGTCGCCTGCTCTCGACTGCGGATCGGCGAGTTCCACGGCGAGCCCACCAGTGACTTCGCCACTGTCCAACACCAAGTCACCGCTTCCCCCTAGTCACGGAGCCAAGATGTCGCACCGCCCGACCATCGCCCTGCGACCCCACCAGGAAGAAGCCGTCGCAGCAATCGTCCAGGGGCTCGATACTCCGCCCGGGGAACGGATCCCGCAGGCCGGTCTACGAGCCACGGTGGTGGCCGCGTGCGGGACTGGGAAGACGTTCATCGCCGCTGCGGCGGCGCTCCGGTTGGCGCGGCACGGGCGGGTGTTGGTGCTGCTGCCGACGCTGGATCTACTCACGCAGACGGCCCGGGAGTGGCGGAGCGCCGGGCACAGCGGGCCCGCGGTCGCGGTGTGCTCGCTGGAGGACGACCCCGCCCTGTGGGCCCTGGGGGTGCGTGCGACGACGTCGGCGCCGCAGCTCGCCCTGTGGCACGGCCGGGGCCCGGTCACGGTCTACGCGACCTACGCCTCCCTGTCCGTGCTGGCCGAAGCACACCGGGGCGCGTACGGGTTGCCGATGGATGTCTTCGACCTCGTGGTCGTGGACGAGGCCCACCGGACGTCGGGGTCGGCGGGGAAGGCCTGGGCGAACATCCACCACCAGGAGGTCATCCCGGCCATGCGCCGGCTCTACATGACCGCCACCCCGAGAATCTGGAAAGAGCGGCCCCCGCGGTCGCGGGCGGAGCAGGAGCTGTACGAGGCGCAGGCCGCTGTCGTGGACGAGGAAACTTCAGGTCGGACGCGGCGGGCGTGGGACCGGCTCCCCAAAGAGCTGTCGTGCTCGATGGACGACGAGGCGGTGTTCGGGCCCGTCGTCTACGAGCTGTCGCTGGCATCGGCGATCTCCCGGGGGCTCTTGGCGAGGTATCAGATCGTCGTGGCCGAGCTGACCGACCCCGTCGTCACCCCGAAGCGGCTGTTCAGCGAGGAGCGATACGAGGAGCCGCTTCGTGGGCAGCGGCTCGCGGCGACGCAGACCGCGCTGCTGGAGACCATGGCGGCCCACGACCTCCAGACCACGATCACCTTCCATCACCGGACGGTCGAGGCGGAGGCCTTCGCGGCCGGGCTGCCCCGGGTCGCGGCCCGGCTCCACGCCGTGGACCCCGAGCGGCACCCCGAGCGGGTGTGGGCGGGATGGCTGTGCGGGGAACACGAAGGCGCCCACCGGCAGTCCGTGCTGGCCGACTTCGGGCGCCGGGCCGGACGCGCCGTGCTGTCGAACTGCCGGGTCCTGGGCGAGGGCGTCGACATCCGCAGCACCGACTCGGTGGCCCTGATCGACCCGAAGGGATCGGCCGTGGACATCGTCCAGGCGATCGGCCGGGCGCTGCGGCAGAACCCTGGTCAGGGCAAGATGGCGACGCTGATCGTTCCAGTATTTTTGGCGGAGAACGAGAAGCCTGAGGACATGCTCACCTCGAACTCCTATCGCCCTCTTATTCGGGTTTTGGAAGGTCTTCGGGCGCACGATGAAAAAGCTGTGGAAATGTTGGCAATTCCACAGGAGAACCAGAAACGTGTCGTCGACCCGTCGCTTCCGGTCGGTCCGGAGCCCGCCGAGGACGAGCCGGACGACCGGCTGCTGCTCCGGTTCGCAACCCCCCGCGACCCTGTCCTTATCGCGAAATGGATCACCTTTAGGGTCATCAACACCGAGCGGCAGGACTGGAATCGGGGCATCGAGGCGGCCCTGCGGTACCGGGAGCGTAAGGAGCACCTGGAGGTGCCGTACGAACACACCGAGGGCGCGTACCCGCTGGGACGATGGCTGTCCGACCAACGCCGCACCTACCGGGCAGGGCAGATGACCGGTGAACGGGCGGCCCAGCTGGAGGAGCTGGACATCGTCTGGGACACCGCCGACGCCGCCTTCACCGAGAACCTCGCCGCCGCGCGCGCCTACTATCAGCTCCACGGAACCCTGGCCGCCCCACGGCACGCCACCGCCCTCGACCGAGCGGTAGGGCAGTGGCTCACGAACGTACGCCGGCCCGACGGACTCGGAAAACACCCTGACCGCGCCCGCCAGCGGGCACAACAGCTCGCGGCCATCGACCAGGACTGGAACCCACGCAAGCTAGGGTGGACGGTCAACTGGCAGCGGCACCACGCCTACCTCGCCCAACTCCTCGCCGCCGGCGCCCAGCTCGACGAACTCGTGCCGGGGGTCACCCTCCACGGCGAAGACATCGGCCGCTGGCTCGCCACCCAGCAACGGGACTGGGACCGGCTCAACGCCGAGCAACAGTGCAGGCTCGGCGAGCTCGGCGTGAAGAAAGCCGCACGAGACCGCGAGGCCCCCGCAAAGGCCACCGCGGCGACTGGGCCGGGCAAGAGCGGCGGAGCGTTCCAGAAGGGCGCGGAAGCACTCGCCCAGTACACCGCACGAGAAGGCCGGCTCCCAGGGCGCGGCGTCATCCAGATCCTGGCCGACGGCACCGAACACCGCACCGGGATCTGGCTCGCCAACCAGAAACAACGCCGTAACCACCTCGACCAGGCACAACTGCACACACTCGCCAAACTCGGCGTGAAATGGGCCAGGTAGACACCGGCCGGTGCGGGCCTTGAGATCGTAGAATCGTAGACAGTCGGGGCCATAGCGCAGAGGTCGACGCGTGGCCTGCACAACCGAGGACGCCGCTTCGAATCCGGTCAACCCCAACCCTTCACCACCCAGCCGGCCTCACACCCGCCCAGCCCCAACACACCAAGCAGCCGGCGCAGACCACAGACCCAACCGCCCCCCGCACGGAGAGTGCGGCCAGCCAACCAGCATCGGGACCCCGGCCTGGAACATGAAGAGCCCGCCGCAACCGACTCTACGCCGGACATCTCGCCGAACTCACCGACCCCGAAATCCACTTGGCCCACTAACGGGGGCGCTGTCTCACCCCAGGCAATTCCGGCTCCGCCTCAGAACCGGCCCCGTTACGCGGACAGCCAATGGACAGCCAACCCGCACCCGGGATAGTCCCCGCAATGAAGGATGACGCTGACTCCGGCTTCCAAGATCTCGATCCACTCGCACCACGCCAGAAATGCCCTCAGCGTCCTGCTCCAGTTCGCTGTACTCACAGCACACGGCCTGGCAAACCAAATGTCGGTCTCTGGGCAGTTCCGGTGGTCCGCCAAGATGGCAGCCGCAGGCTGGGAGGGCTTCCTCCGGAGTACGCCAGCGGGAACCGTGGTCACAGAGAACTGGAGGAACGCCCCCAGCTCTAGATGGCGGCGCGCTTGACCGACCCAGGCAGCGGCTTCACTCCATCGGTGCGACGCCTGTGGTCCTCGCCAGTCAAACTTCCCTACGTTGTCTGCGGGACAGGGCGAGCCCTTCGTATGGTTCTCCCACCCAGGGGCGTCGGGTGTGGCCTTCAAACTTCTGCCGCTTGTGGCTTCCATCGATTGGCCACCCGACGCCCCACGACGACTCGGCTGCCAATTGGGAATTGCGAATGATCGCTTGGTAGGGAATCGACAGCGAGGTCGTCCGTCGGGAGGCACCAGCACACCCCACCGCACGGAGGCACCACATGGCCGCGATCCGGGCCGGCATCGACGCAGGTAAGACCCACCACCACTGCGTCGCGATCGACGAGAGCGACCGTCGGCTGCTGTCACGGCGCGTCGCCAACGACGAGCCCGAACTCCTCACCGACGTCCTGGCCCTGGGCGACGAGGTGACTTGGGGAATCGACCTGGCCGACGGCGGAGCCGCCCTGGTCATCGCGATCCTGCTCAACCACGACCAGCCCGTGAACTACCTCTCCGGTCGCGCCATCCACCGCGCGTCCGAGAGCTATCGAGGCGAGGGCAAGACCGATGCCAAGGACGCCGCGGTCATCGCCGACCAGGTCCGCATCCCCCGCGATCTGAACCCCTTAAGCACCAGCGACGAAACCGTCACCGACCTCAAGATCCTCACCGGCCGGCGCATGGACCTCGTCGCCGGCCGCACCCGCACCGTCAACCGGCTCCGGGCCCAGTTCACCGGGATCTTCCCCGGCCTAGAACGGGCCCTGGACCTCACCACCAAGGGCCCGCTGACCCTGCTGACCGGCTACCAGACCCCGGCAGCCATCCGGCGGCTCGGCGCCAAGCGCCTGGAGACCTGGCTTCGAAACCGCAAGGTTCTCCGAGCCGATCAGCTCACCGAGGCCGCAGTAGAAGCGGCCGAGCGCCAGCACACCAGCCTGTCCGGCGAGAAGCTGACCGCCCAGATGGTGCACACGCTCGCGAAGGAGGTGCTGGCCCTCAACGAGCAGGTCGCCGAGCTCATCGAGGCCCGGTTTCGCGACCACCGCCACTTCGACGTGATCACCAGCATGCCCGGCCTCGGCACCATCCTCGGCGCCGAGTTCCTGGCCGCTACCGGCGGCGACATGGCTCTGTTCGGCACCCTCGACCGCCTCGCTGCCTTCGGGGGCGTCGCACCGGTCCCGCGCGACTCCGGCAAGATCAGCGGCAACCTGCGACGTCCACAGCGATACAACCTACGGCTCCAGCGCGTGCCCCAACACCTCCGCACTGTTCAGCATCCGAAGGTCCGACGAATCGCACCGCTTCTACGACCGCAAACGAGCCGAGGGCAAGCGTCACACCCAAGCCGTCCTCGCCCTCGCCCGCCGCCGCGTGAACGTCCTGTGGGCACTGTTGCGCGACGGGAGGTGCTACGAGCTCACGCCGCCGACGGCGCTCGCGGCTTGACAGAACGCATTAGGAATCGATGAGGCAGGATAGCCAACTCGCTCCCGATCCCCGGTCGCCAACTGGTCCCCGGACCAGACGGGACCACACATTCAACAATGTGGGGATTCACTATTGCCCGATGAGGTCTATTTATTCCGCCAGAATCTGGGAAGGTCGATACGATCATCTATGTTGGCTGGTATTCGCGCGGGCAACCCTCGGCCTGCCTCGGCGGATTTCATCCCTGCGCGGGACCTTTCCCTGACCGGACGAGCGTGATCTGCTCCGTGCTGTGGCGTTCGGCCCAGGCGTCCAGGGACGTCCGGCACGCGTGGTCCAGGTGGTGGAGGCTGGTGACGTGCACGTTGATGGCGCGGTCCCGCGGGAGGGCCTCCAAGGCATCGAGGATCTTCGGCAGCCGCAGGAAGGTGGCGGTACCGCTGAGATGGGCCTCAATGGCGCCGGGTCCTTCAGCCATGACCTCCACGCGCACGTGGGAAGTCTCCCAGGCTGTCTTGGCGATGGCCATGGCCAGCCCGATGAGTACGCCCTCGAACATGCTCACCGTGACGACGGCGGCGGCGGTCGTGAACAGGACCAGTACTTCGCCCCGGTGAGCGCGCCACAGCTCGCCGAGCTTGTCGACGTGGAGGAGCTTGCATCCGGCGTGGGCCAGGACGCCCGCGAGTGCCGCGAGCGGAACGATGTCCAGGGCGGCCGGCAGCAGCGCGGCGAAGAGGAGCAGCCACAGGCCGTGTAGTACGCGGGATGCCTTGGTCCTGGCGCCGGCCTGGACGTTGGCGGCGCTGCGGACGATGACCGCGGTCATCGGCAGGGCCGCGAGCAGGCCGCACACGGCGTTGCCGATGCCCTGCGCCATCAGTTCCTTGTCGTACTGGGTGCGGGGGCCGTCGTGGAGCCGGTCCACTGCGGATGCGCTGAACAGGCTCTCCGCCGAGGCTACGAGGGCAAACGCGAAGACGGTGGCGATGACGCCGGCGTCCGCGAGTTGCCCGAGGTCGCTCAGGCTGAGCGGCTGGACTGCGCCCCTCAGCCCCTGCACCTCCAGCCTCGCAACGGGCAGTTCGAGCAGCAGCGACGCGGCGGTGGTCAGGGCGACGGCGGCGAGCGGCGCGGGTATGGCCCGGAAGGCCTTGGGCAGCCACCTCCACGCCACGAGCGCCACGACGGTTCCCGCCCCCAGCGTGAGGGAGGCGAGCGCGGCGGTGGAGTCCAGGGTGTCTGCGAGAGTGCCGGGTAGCGCGAGGATCTTCGCCAGTCCTCCGGGAGGAGACTTGATGTCCGTCATGGCATACAACTGGCCGACGATGAGCACCAGGCCGATCCCGACGAGCATTCCTTCCACGACCGCAACCGAGATGGCTCTGAACCAGCGCCCCAGACGGAGTGCTCCCATGATCGTCTGTAGCAGACCGGCGGTGAGGACGATCACGCCGAGAGCGGACAGGCCGTATTCCTCCACCGCCTCGTAGACCAGGACGGTCAATCCGGCGGCGGGGCCGGAGACTTGGAGGCTACTACCGGGCAGCAGGCCGGTGAGCAGGCCACCGACGATGCCGGTGATCAGGCCGAGTTCGGCGGGCACCCCGGACGCGACGGCAACGCCCACGCACAGGGGGAGGGCGACGAGGAAGACGACGAGCGACGCGGTGACGTCAGGTCGGGGGTCAAAGGGTCCAGCATTCTTCCAGCCGCCGAGCCCGGCCGTCCACCACTGCCTGCCGGGCGCGGTCACAGCGCGAAGAAGGCGTCGGACCCGGGGCGGTGGGCCAGTACGGAACCGGTGTGGATCTCGTAGAACCAGCCGTACAGACGTATGGACCCGGCGGCGAGCCGTCGCGCGACGCACGGATAGGCCTGGAGCCGGGCGAGTTGGTCCAGGACGTGGGCCTGCACCGCCTCGGCGATGTCGGGGGCCGCCCGGTCGGCGCCCTCCGGCAGGGGGGTCGCCTGCCGGAGCCAGGCGCGGACGGCGGGCACGGCCCTGAGGTCCTCCTGCCGTAACAGCGCGCCGACGGCGCCGCAGTGGGAGTGACCGCACACGATGACCTCGGTGATGCCGAGGACCTCAACCGCGTATTCGATGGTGGCCGCTTCGCCCGAGGGGTGCGGCCAGCCGTGGTGAGGAACGACATTGCCCGCCGTGCGCAGCTCGAACAGCTCCCCGGGACGCGCGCCGGTAATCAGGGAGGGGACCACTCGGGAGTCCGAGCAGGTGATGAACAGGGCGTGCGGCGACTGGCCCTCGGACAGTCGGCTCCATTCCTCGGGCAGCTGTGCGGCTCGCAGGGGGAAGGTACGGGCGTGCTCGACGAGATGCTTCAACCGGCTGACTCCTGGTGGTGCCGCGGGCTCGGGCGCGTCTGACGGAGCCTCGCCCTTACGGCGTGGGGAACGGGGTGGTGCGCCGACTACGTGAAACGCGGGGTGCGAGAGAACGGCGCCGCGGCACTCGCGGGTCCCTTGATCCGACGCGGTTCGTCCCGGTCTCGGAACCGCGCGTCGCCCCGCCGCCGCACCAGGTGGATCTTTTATATCGGACCGGTCGGGCACCACCGCTCGCTTTGTCCAGGTTGCTCAAAAGGACGTCTCTGGGGCGTTTGGATGTGGCGAGCCCTCCCACGAAGACGGTCAGGTCGTGCTGCGTGGCGGGCGGGGGCCCGACCGCCGCACCGACGGGTCCCGGCGGTCACGGCGTGGACCGGGCCGTCCAACTCGCTGACAAAGCCAGCGTGGGCCGAGTCGTCGTCGTAGAGGACCGTGGGGTGCATCTTGCCAACGCGTCGCCGGCATGGCCGATGACCGCGACGAATGAGTCCCGCCTCGGCGCCGACCCGCGTGCAGCAGGCGATGAGTTCGGCGATACGGATGCGGGGCGCGGCCACGTCCTCGGTGAGGCAGGCGCGCCCTGGGCCGCCAGGGCGGTCAGCGCGACCCGCCCGGCGCGCAGCAGCAGGTCGCCTTCCGCCAGGTCCTGGGTGGCTGCGTGTATACGGCTCCGGCCTGATGGAACAGCTGCTCCATCAGGCTCAGTTCCCCCTCGGCGGCCTGACCTCCCTCGTCGGACGGACGCAACAGCAGTGCCTGGTCGCCCGAGCCGACCAGTTCGGTGGCAAGGTAGTCGGACGACGCCCACAAGCAGGTCGCGTCCATGATCTCCATCATCGAGGGCACCAAGCCCGCCCGGACCACTCGGTTGACGCTGTCCCCCGCCTTCTCCACCGAGTCGAATAGGTCGATGAAGTTACCGGGGCGGCGGGCAGCAGTCGCAGGGCGAGGATGGCCCGGGTGATCATGCCGAGCGTGCCCTCGCTGCCGACGAGGAGGCCAATGAGGTCTTGACCCGCGACGCCCTTGACCGTACGGCGGCCGGTGCGCAGCAGTGAGCCATCGGCGAGCACCGCCTCCACGCCGAGGACGTAGTCGATGGTGACTCCGCAACTCCCGCAGCACAGCCGCTCGAGTTGGTGGCGAGGTTACCGCCGAGGGTGCACGTGCCGGGGCTGGATGGACCGGGCGGGCAGAACGGCGGCCGTGCACAGGCCGCGGTTGAGCGAGAGATCAGCGGGCCAACCGGCGCCGCCACCGCAACGAAGTTGAGCGGATCGTCAACCGGCTCAACAACTTCCGGGCCGTTGCCACGCGCTTGAACGGCCTGCCCGATGTCCCGGGCTTCCCGTACGGGCGCCGCGCACGCCTTCGAGGTCCCGTACCTCGGTCTGATGTCGGCGCGGCAGCCGCTCACCGGTGCGCAGCAGGCCCTGGCGGACGAGATGACCGGCTACTGGACCCGCTTCGCCCGCGCGGGCGAGCCCAACGGCGCCGGGGCGGCCCGCTGGCCCGCCTACCGTGACCCGTCCCCGCTGGCCCAGACCCTCGCGCCGGCCCCGGTGGCATCCACCCCTTCACCCCAGAGGTGACACACGATTGTTCCTTCTGGACGAGCCTGCCCCACCGAGCCCTAGGGAGGGGGAAGCAGCATCGTCGAGAGAGCGGGGACGAGCTCCCGCCCAGAGAGGGTTCAGGCGTGCGGGGCCGGTCTTTCGGAGCTCGCAGATCACATCGCGGACGGGATCCTCGTTCGTAAAGACGGAACGGGCCATGACAGGGGCCGTACTGCCACAGGTCGAGGCCACTTCGGGACGCCTCGCAACGTCTGCGGCTCCGGCCCCTCGGGACACCACTCAACCTTGGACAAGACAAGCCGTCCGACCGCGCCCCGCTGTTACGTTCGGGGCGTCCCGTGGTCCGCAGGGCCCCGGCGCGTCCCCCGGCGCGTCGGGGTCTGACCCCGCGCGTGCCGCACTGCCCGGCCACGAGAGACACGCGCACGCGTTCCCCTCCATCCGACGAAACGGATCTCTTCGCCATGAGCACGGCACCCACACCCCTGCGCGAGCTGGACGAGCGGACCGGGGGGGAGCTCCGCCGGGCGGCGGCAGAGATCCGCGCCGAGTTCGGGACCTCCGCCACGAGTGCCCGGCTCCTGTACCGCGTCGCCGAGGTGTCCGGCAGGTTCGATCACGCCCTGCGCCTGCAATGCCGTCCCGTGGACACCGCCGACGGCTTCTTCCTCCTGCGCGGCATCGCCGCCGAGGACGGCGACGTGTACGACATCTCGCTCCTCCTCCTCGCCTCCGTGATGGGCATTCCCCTGGCCCAGGGGGGTCGACCGGACGGTCGTCTCGTCGACGTCGTCACGTCCCCCAGCCACTGGACGACAGGGGCCGGGGCCACCGGCACCGTTCTGGTCGCCCCGCACGCCGAGGACGTCGGTTCATCTGAGCGCGCCCATCTGCTGATGCTCGGCTGCACACGCGTCCCCGGCGGTGCGGCCGGCACCACCGCGACCGCCGCGGCCGGCACCTGGGGGACGCCTCGCCACGTCGGCGACAGTCCCACGGGCGTGTGGGGCCAAGCGGGCCAGCCTCCCACGCTGTTCGCCACCGACGACGACATGACGCTGCGCTTCGCTCCGTCCAGCGTCCCACCGCGCAACATCGTCGAGACGTACAGCACCGCCTTCCGGCAGCTCGCCGACGAACAGGACGTGAGCACGGTCGAGGTCTGCCTGAACCCCGGCGAGGTGCTGGTCGTCGACCACGACCTCGCCGTCCACGCCTGGGTTCCCTTGCGGGTCCGCTGCGACGGCGCCGACCTCCGGCTCAAACGCGCCCAAGTGCGCGTGCCCGGCCGCGACACGCCTCCCGCGTCTCGAGCCGCCGGGCAGGACCACGGCCCGGGCGCTCTCGAAGCGCACGCGAGCTGACCACCCGCAGGACCCGCACCGGAGGAACCCCCATGAGCGACAGCCCCACGGCCCCCGCCCACGCGCCGATACCCGACGACGGCAAGCGCCTGCGTCTGCTGTCCGCCGCGGACCTCGCGGAGATCGAGCTGCCCCTGGCCGACGTGGTGGCACTGGTGGAGGGTGCCTGCCGCACCCTCCACCTCGGCAGGTCCGCCAACCCGCGCAAACTGCGCGTCACTCCGCAAGGCGGGCACTCGGTCGCCTACGCGATGCTGGGCCGTGACGGCTCGCGCGGGATCGTGGCCGTCAAGACCTCCTACAAGCACGGCCTCCACAAAGGCAGGAGCGAACAGCACTACTACACGACGCTGACCCTGTACGACGACGTCACGGGCCTGCCGATCGCCATGATGGACTGCGCCCGCATCGGCGCCCTGCGCACCGCCGCGGTCTCCGCCCTGCTGGCCCGTGAACTCGCCGTGCCCGGTGCCCGCAGCGTCCTGGTCACCGGAACGGGCACGCAGGGGCGGCTCACGCTCCCGTTCCTGCTCACCGCCCTCCCCTCCCTGGACCGGCTGATGCTCTTCGGTACGTACGCCGAGGGTGTGCGGGCGGTGCGCGAGCAGCTGCGCACCCACTTCCCCGACCGGGATGTGGAGGTCGTGTCCGACCTGCGGGCCGCCGTCGCGGACGCCGACGTCGTCGTCGGCGCCGCGGGCGGGCACACCCCCGCGGCGGTGGAGGCGGCGTGGCTTAAGCCGGGAGCGCTGTCGATCCTGGTGGGACACGGGCTGGCGCCGTCCACCCTGCACGGGGCTGACCGCGTCATCGCGACCAGCGCGGCGCAGATGCACGTCACGGGCAAGGACATGGCCGACACCGCGGGCGCGCTGCCGGCCGTCGACGCGGAGTTCCCGGCCGTTCTCGCGGGCGACAGCCCCGGGCGCACAGGCCCGACCGACCGGATCTTCGCGTACAACAGCGGCCTGGTCGTCACCGACATCGCCCTCGGCCACCGCTTCTCCCGACGGGCCTCCGCCCGGGGGCTGGGCACCGAGGTGGCTCTGTGGCAGTGAGCGGCCGTCCCCTGCCCACCCTACCGGTGCTGCCCGACGCCGCCACGGACCGGGTCGTGGCCAGCGGACTGCTCACCGAACTGGCTCACGCGTTCGGCGGCCCGTTCCACTTCCTGCTGCCCGACGCCTTCGACACCCATCTGCGAGCCATGCGGGACGCGCTCACCGGAGCCGGGGTCGACGGCTTCGTGTACTTCGCGAAGAAGGCGAACAAGGCTGCCGTGTTCGTCGAGCGGGCCATCGCCGGCGGGGCCGGTGTGGACGTCGCCTCGCTCGCCGAGCTCCGCGAGGCCCTCGGTCACGGGGTGCGGGGCGAGCACCTCGTCGTCACGGGTCCCGCCAAGGGCCCAGCTCTCCTGCACCTGGCCGTCCAGCACGGCGCGCTCATCGCGGTGGACGCGCTCGACGAGCTCGACGCCCTCGTGGCCGTCGGCAGCTCGCGGCCCACCCGCATCCTGCTGCGGGTCCTGCCACCCGCACCGCCGTTCAGCCGCTTCGGGCTCACCGAGGCAGAGCTGAACACGGCCCTGAACCTGTGTTCCCGGGAAGGACACGCCGTGCGGATGGAGGGGTTCAGCTTCCACCTGTCCGGCTACGCGCTCCAACCCCGCGCCGATCTCGCCGCCCGTTTGGCCTCCCTGTGCCACAAGGCCCGCGTGCTGGGGCTGGAGGCCTCACGGGTCAGCATCGGCGGGGGGCTGCCCATCAGTTACACCGACGCGGACAGCTGGCACGGCTTCCTCGCCGAGCAGAACAGCAGTCACTATCACGCGGGCAAGACCTTCCACACCGGGGACTTCTACCCCTACTACTCGCCCGCCGCGGGCGCTGACGCCCTGGCCAGGCTCCTGGCCACGCGGCCGGAGGGCAGTGACACCGCGCTGTCCGGCGTCCTCCAGGAGGCGGGTGTCACCCTGCTCCTGGAACCCGGCAGGGCCCTGCTCCACCAGGCCGGCGCCACGGTCTTCCGGATCCAGGGGGTCAAGGGACGTGACGGGTACCGGATCCTGACCGTCGACGGGACCAGTCTGAGCCTGTCGGAGCAGTGGTTCAACAGCGAGTACCTGCCCGACCCGGTCCTCCTCCCCCAGGACTCCGGCGGCCCGACGGGTCGCTTCCCGGCGAGCGTCGCGGCGGCGACGTGCCTGGAGTCCGACCTGCTCACCTGGCGGAAGATTCCCTTCCCCCGCTGCCCGCGCGTCGGCGACCTACTCGTCTACCCCAACACGGCGGGATACCAAATGGACTCCAACGAGTCCCCCTTTCACGATCTCGCCCTGCCTCCCAAGGTCGTCATCGACCGGACGGACCGGCCGCGCCCCCGCTGGCGCCTGGACCGGCACTTCGTCTGACGGCCCGACGGCCAGGCGCCGCGCGCACCATCAGCGACGCCCCTTTCCTCCTACGATCCTCTGGAGTTACCGATGCCCGGAGCCCTTCAGCGCCCCGCCGTGGTCTCCCGCATGTCCGAACTCATCGGCCGCACCCCGCTCCTCGAACTCGCCTCCACCGAGACCGGCAGCCGTCTTCTCCTGAAGCTGGAGATGTTCAACCCCCTCGGCACCGCGAAGGTCCGCATGGCCCGGTCCATGATCGACGCCGCCGAGGCGACCGGTGAACTCCGGCCCGGGGGCCGGATCATCGAATCGACCTCCGGCAACACCGGTCTGGGCCTGGCCGTCATCGCCGCCGAACGCGGGTACGCCTTCACCGCCGTCGTCGACCACCACGCCTGCGCCGACAAGCTCCGTGGCATGAAGGCCCTCGGCGCCGAACTCGTCTACGCCGTCGGCGACGGCGACGAGCACCTCGCCACCGCCGTCCGCGAGGAACTCGCCGAAGACATGGCCCGTGGTCAGGACAACACCGTCTTCACCGAGCAGCACAACAACCCCGCCAACAGCATCGGCTACGCCGCCGTCGCGCACGAACTCCACGAGGCACTCGACGGGGACATCGACGTCCTCATCGGCCCCGTCGGCACCGGGGGCACCCTGTGCGGGACCGGCCGGGAGCTGGCCGCACTCGTGCCCGGGCTCACCGTCATAGGCGTCGAGCCCAAGGGGTCCATCGTCTTCGGCGGCCCCGCCCACTCCTACCGCCAGTCCGGTACCGGTACTCCAGAAGGTGCCGAGATCGGAGCCCTGGTCGACTTCGACCTCATCAACGAGGGCGTCAAGGTCGGCGACGTCGAGGCGTTCGCCACCTGCCGCGCCGTCGCCCGCACCGGACTCCTGATCGGCGGATCCGCCGGCGGGGTCGTTCACGTGGCCCTCAACCGGCTGTCCTCCCTGCCCCCGGGCACCACCGTGGTCGCCCTCGTCAACGACAGCGGCGAGAAGTACGCGGACACCATCTTCGACGACGTGTGGATGCGCGACCGCGCCCTCCTGGACCCCTGGGCCGAGCAGGAGATCGACGAGCTGCTCGGCAAGCTCCGCGGGGACCGGTAGGCCGTGCCGGAAGCCCTGGTGCGCGACAGTCGCGCACTCGGCGTCCTCGCCGTGCCCCTGATCCTCACCCAGCTAGCCCAGGTCGCCCTGACCACCACCGACACGGTGATGACCGGTCTCCTGGGCACCTCCGCGTTCGCCGCGGGCGGGCTGGCCGTCGTCATCTTCCACCAGGTCCGCACCATGGGCGTGGGCCTGCTCACCGCCATGGGCAACCAGACGGCCGCCGCGGTCGCCCTCGGCGAACGTGCGACCCGGGAGGGCCACCGCGCAGGAGAACCCGGACAGGAAGAGGCCGCCGCCGACGGCGAGGTGCGGTCCGTCGTACGCGCCGGGCTGGCCGTCGCCACCTTCGCGGGCATCGTCGGCGCCCTCCTGATGATCCTCTTCGGCCAGTGCCTGACCCTGCTCGGCCAGGACGAGGAGGTCGTCGCCCTCACCCGGAGCATGCTGCTCACGCTCGCACCCGGTCTCCTGCCCTGCCTGTGGTTCCAGGCCGTCCGCCAGTTCACCGTCGGCATGCGCCGCCCCCGGGCCCTCCTGCCGATCGCCGTGGCGTCGATCGCGGTCAACGCGGGCCTCGACTGGATCCTCGTCAACGGGAGCTTCGGTCTGCCGCGCCTCGGCCTAGTCGGCGTCGGCGCGGCTACCTCCGGCGTCTACCTTCTCTCCTTCCTCGCCCTTCGGTTCTCCGTGAGCAGGGACAAGGAACTGGCACGGTTCCTCGCCCTGGACATCACCCGAGCCGATCCCGTGGCGCTGAGGCGCCTCGTCGTCCTTGGCATCCCCATCGCCGCCGCGTACGGCTCCGAAGCGGGCTTCTTCTCCCTCACGACGCTGATGGCCGGCTCGTTCGGCCCCGATGCCCTGGCCGCACACACCGCCGCGAACCAGCTGGTCCACATCGTCTTCCAGGTCTCCGTCGGTTTCTCCCACGCCGCGTCGATCAGCGTCAGCCGCGAGCTCGCCCTCGGCAACCACGACGGCGCCCGCCGCCTGAGGAACGCGGCCCTCGCGTGTTCCTCCGTCGTCATGGCTCTCGTCGCAGGGCTCTACCTGATGCTCCCCGGGGCGGTCCTGGCTCCCCTCCTCGGCACCGGCACCGGCACCGGGCAGGCCCTGACCATCGCCACCCAGCTGCTGACCGTCACAGCTTTCCTCCAGTTCTTCGACTGCGCCCAGAACATCGGCACCGGACTCCTGCGGGGCCTGGGCGAGACCAAGAGCGGCTTCCTCATCACCCTCGTCGGCTACTGGGCCGTGGGATTGCCTGTTGCCTGGCTCGCGGCCCACCTCCTGGGCCTGGGCCTCCTCGGCGTCTGGCTCGGGCTCCTCACCGGTCTCGCCACCACCGCCGGCCTCCTGATCCGCCGGTACAACCGGTGGCTGGCACACCACGAGGGCAACAACGGGACCGCGCGTCCCGTGTGAACTCCCGGCCCGACCCCCTGTGCAGCCCCTTCGGACGGAGGGGTGGATACCGTTCCCTCGGCGGGTGGTGGCTCCCGGGCAGGGCGGCGAGGATCAGCGGGCGGTCCGCGCCACTGGGCCGCCGAACCACCGAACCACCAAAACCGAAGGACGCTCCATGTCACGCCTCAGCACCAATCTCGGCCTCTGCGCCGCGGCTCTCGTCGTCGCCCCGGCCGCGCTCCTCAGCGTGGCGACCACCGCTTCGGCAGGTCAGATGGACTTCGGCGGCGCCGCGGGCGACCGCGGCTCCTCGACCTTCTCTCCCACGGCCGGCAACTGCGAGGGGCTGCAGGGCTACCTCCGCTCGCACGGCGGTGTCGTGAAGAACATGAGCAACACCTTCCAGAACGAGTGGCGCCAGTGCGCGGCCGGTCCCATCGCCGGTTCGTTCGGCAAGGGCTGACGGCCCTCCCCCGCTCGGCGGGAGACCCGGCCACGGTGAGGGAGCGGTCCGCTTGGGGGCGGACCGCTCCCTCGCTCCCTTCCCCGACCCAGGAACAAACAGATGAATCCGACATGCCACCCACTGGCCTCGTTGCGGGCCTCCGTCAAGCTGTCCCACCCCGCATACGCTCAGCTGGTCGCGGAGACGCATGCGGCCCTGGGATTCGGGCAGATGGCGGCACGCCGGGAGAAGATCTCGCGCTGGGAGTCCGGACGGGCCACTCCCGAACTGACCGCACAGCTGGCGATGGCCCACATCCACCAGGTCCCCCAGGAGACCATCCGCCATCTCGGCTGGCCGAACTGGCTCAACGTCGCCGCCGAGAGTCCCGCCGTGCTGGCCCACCCGTGGACGACGGAGCACGCGGTGGACGCCCTGCGCATCGCCGCGTCCTCGGGCAGCCGGACGAGCTCTTCGGTGGCCGCCTGCGGCCCCCGCGCCGCGCGTCTGGCCGACGCCTGGGAGACGGCCCTGGCCGGCTCACCGGAGCCTCCGGTGAGGGAGGGAACGCCCGTGACCGCGAGCGACATCGCGTGGATGCGGATCCGGCTCACCGAGCTCGAAGAGGTGTCGCAGACCATCCCCCCGGCGGTCTTCATCCAGGCCGCGGTGTCCAAGCTCCGTGTGATCACCGGCCTGCTGGACTCCTCCGGGTACACCCGGGAAACGGGGACACTGCTCCTTCGTCTGGGAGCGTGGGCGGCCAACCTCTGCGGGGAACTCAGCCACACCCTGATGGACCCCGCGAGCGCGGAGCGCTACTTCATCGCGGCGGTGCGGTCCGCCACGGCCGCGCGGGCTCCCGCGTGGGCGTCCGTGAGCATGAGCAATCTGGCCTTCGTCCACCTCGACTTCGGCGATCCGAGGGACGCCCTCGGCCTCAACCGGGCCGCACAGAGGGCCGCACCGACCCCCTCGCCCCGGCACGAACGCCTCATGCGCACGAGGGAGGCCCTCATCCTGGCCCAGTTGGGCGAGCGCACCGCGAGTGCCCGGGCGCTGGACCAGGCTGCGGACACGCTGTTCTCGGGCCCCCACACCGAGGAACCGGACCTGGCCAGCAACCTCAAGGGGGCGGACGAGGAATGGCTGACCATCCGCGCCGGGATGACCTACCTCCGCCTGGGCAAGTACCGCACCGCGATCGACTACTTCGCGATCCTCCTGGACGATGACCCCTCGCTGCGGCAGCGATCGCACCACGCGCTCCCGAGGGAACTGATGGAAGCCTCCGACGCCCTCCTGGCCATCGGAGATCCCGGCACGGCCGCGCTCCTCGCGGGCAGGGCCGTCAAGGTCAACGGCACCCTGCCCGAGGGCTACGTATCCCGGGTCAGGGGCGAGTTCGCCCAGTACCGGTACCTGCCCGCCGCCAGAGACCTCCTGGGCCTGCTACCCGACGCGTGAGGTCCCTCGATCTCCCCTTCCCTCATCCCTCGATCCGCAGGGCGAGGGCGGGGCAGCGGCGCACGGCCTTGAGCGCGTCCGGCAGGGACGCCGGACGCAACGCCATGTTGGCGGACATCGGATAGCCGTCCACCCCCAGTTGGATGACGCCCGGCAGGACGTCCGCACACAGGCCGTGCGCACGGCAGAGCGTCCAGTCCACGAGGAGGCTCTGGGTCTTCTCCTCCGTCGTCAGCGGGAGCACGCCGAGGGTGGGCCGGCCGCAGCCGTTGCCGCGGACGTGTTCCGCGACGTCGTCGGCGAAGATGGACAGGGCCGAGGCGACGAAGCGCGACGTGCCGTCGGGATGGCTGCATGCTCCGCGGCCCTTGACGCCCTTGATGTGGGCGTAGACCGCGTCATAAGCGGACTGTCCGCCGGTCGCGGCGAAGACCGCCATCTCGTCGGCCAGCCCCGTCAGGCCCCATACGCACGGCCCGCACTGCTGCGCCGACTCGTCGGCCATCCAGCGGGCCACCAACGCGGTCTCGCCCAGCGGGCAGGTGTCCGCCGGGAGGGGCAGCACCGCCCCGGCTCCCAGGGTCGCGCCGAGGGCCGAGAGGGAGTCCCGCGAGACAAGGACGCTCTGCGCGTCGTCCGGCGTGAGCCACATGCCGTGGTAGCCGCCGATCAGCACGCCCTGGCCCACGGACATGCCGCACATCTCCAGGATGTAGTTGAGGGGCGCCCCCGTGGGAGCCTCCACCACAAGGGCGCCGGAGATCGTCAGGAGCACGGTGCCCGGCTCGTTGGGCAGGCCGGTCTTGCGGTAGGAGTCCGCTCCCAGTCGGGCCGCGACGGCGAGCTGGGCGAAGGTCTCCGTGTTGGAGAACAGCGTCGGCATGCCGTACAGGCCCTGCTCGCTGGTGCGGACCTTGCGGCCAGCGGGGAGGGTCGGACCGTTGCTGAGACCCCGCGTCATCGCCGTGCCCTCACCCGTCACGAACCGCTCGGGCAGCCGTTCCACCCGCAGCAGCGTCGTGGAGGGCCCGCGTTCCGCCAGGGCCTGCTGAACCGATGCCTCGACATCACGGCGGGTCACCCCGATGACCGCCTCCTCCGCTCCGATCGCGGCCGCGGCCAGCTCCGCGCCGTCGAGGACGAGGTGCGGAGCCCGCAGCAGGAGGGCGGTGTCCTTGAGACAACTGGGCTCTCCCTCGCTACCGTTCACGATGACGGCCGTCTGCCGGTCTCCGGCGGCGCTCGCCTTCATGACCGCCTGGACCTTGCGCGCGAAGGGGAACCCCGCTCCCCCACGCCCCCGCAGGCCGATGTTCTCGGCCAGCTCGACCATCTCGGCGGCCCGCATGAGCCGCAAGGGACCGTGCACGGAGATGTGGCGCTCACGGTCCAGCCGTTCGGCGTTCTCCAGGCCCGCCAGCAGGGTCGCGGGCCCGAACGAGGTGATCTCGGGCTGGATCTGGTTCATCGCGTCGGCCTTTCGAACGTCAGGCGCGGCGCACCGGGTTGCACCACTGGAACCGGGATCAACGGTTCGGAGGGCGGCCGGCCCACCGTGGGGGCGGGCGCCGCTGCTCTGGGCACGGGACGGGAGCGCGACTGGCTCTGACTGTCCAGCGTGTTCTTCTCCCGCATCTTCAGCAGCAGGGCCACCGCCACCGCGGCGACAGCGGCCACGTAGGCCACGGTGATACCGACGGCGGCTTCCCGTCCGGCCTTGAGCCCGTGCAGCAGCGCCGCGCCCCACGCCAGGTAGGCGGACATGTGCAGGGCACGCCACAGGAGCGAGCCCCTGGTGGAGGTGAAGCGGCTGCGAGCGGCCCCCGTGATCGCGACCCCGACGAAGACGTAGCCGGCCAGCGAACCGAGACCGATGAGCACCGGCTGCGTCGTATCGGTGAACGGCACGACGGCCGCCAGGGGCAGGACGCTGTTGCGCTCGACCTTGATCCATATGTGCAGGAGGAGGAACCCGAGCCCCGCGACCGCCAGGATCCGGTGGACCCGTTGCGTCCACAGGCGGTGCTCGGGGTACAGGACCTTGCGGTCGGTGGCGGTCAGGCCCCACATCACCGCACCGCTCAGGGCCAGCAGCGCCAGGACCCCCGCGCCGAAGTCCAGGAACGCCTGGATCTCCGGTGCGGCCTGGATCAGGGCCGCCGTTCCCACGACGGCGACGGCGGTCGCCATGAGGACGAGGACGACCTTGCCCACCGGGCGGCGGCCCGGGGCGGTGCCGGGGTTGTCGGCTTCTCTCGGGGCGGCTGGGGGCGCCGCGCCCCGGGAGCGGTTGCGCGCGATGATGGGCACTGGGTCAGTCCTTCGTGGTGTGGTGGTCGGTCATTCGGGCGAGGCCGGGTCGTGATCCGCGTGCCCGGAGTCGTGCGTGGCGCCTTGCTTGACCTCGCCGCCGAGCCGGGTGGCCAGCGCCTTCAGTCCGGGCTCCGGTGCTCCGGTCACCACCACCCATGTCCCGCCCACGACATAGGTGCCGCCGTAGGCCTGTGCTTCCGTGAGCCAGGCCTCGCGGTCCCCGCTCTTGGCGAAGCTCAGGACGCGGTACTGACGCTCCCCGGCCGTGCACGCTCCTTCGCGGAACTCGTGGGAGTCCGTCACCACCTCCTCCCGGCAGCCGAGCGCGGACGCGAGCCGGGTGGACTGCGCGGCGGTGCCGGTGTGCTGGTGTTGGTGGCTCTCGTCCACCAGGCAGACCGTGGGCAGGACGAGGGCCAGTACGCACACCGTCGCCTGCGGAACGCGAGGGATCATCCGGCTCGCGGAGCCCCAGGGGCGGATCAGGTGGCGGGCGACGTTACTGCCGGACACGTCGTCCGTTGGAATTGATCGCCGACCAGCGGTTGGACATGCCGTGACCCCTGACGTCGCCGCGCTCCACGTCTCCGTCGAAAACGAAGACGGGGTCGCCGTTGATGACCAGTTGGACGGTCCGGTCCTGCAGGATCCTGCTGGTGACCAGCCTTCGGTCGATCCCGTTCACCCGGATGTCACCCCTGATCAGTGCCGGCCGCCACCGGGACATGCACGAGCCGATGCAGATGGTCTGGCCGAAACCGCCGCCGTTCGCGTACAGCGTGTGTCCCCGGGAGTCCACGATGATTCCGCCGAGAACGGTTTGGTTGATGATGTTCACCGCGAACTGGGATTCCTGGTTGCCTTCCCGGCCCCGGCCCCGGTCCTCTTGGCCACGGTCGCCCCCCTTGCCGCCGTTGGATTCCTTGCCTCCTTCGCCGGGCTGTCCTCCGGTGGTCCGGGCGGCCTTCTTTCCATCGGGGGCCACGGCACCCCAGTTGTCCACTAGCGTGCCCTTGGTCTCCCCGGGACTCGTGTCCTTCGAGTAGCGGTAGACCGGCCATCGGCCGATCGTCAGCTGCTTCGATCCGTCCTTGCGCACGACCTCGCCGAGGGCCTTGCTCTCGATGCCGGCCGCGGCCGCCGAACCCGCGATGACGGGGGGCCACAACTTGGCGCAGTCGCCGTCACAGTTCGATTTGGGCGCCTTGGGGTCGTCCTTGTCGAACCGGTAGAGCGTGAATCCGGCGTTGGTGACGACGGGACCCAGTGCCGCGTCGTCGCGCACCGCGAGGCCGTCGGCCGGGGCGCCGGGCGGGCCGCTGGGTGAGGCCCCGTCCGTCACGGGTGCGGAGGACGGTGCTCCGGCGGGCAGGAGCGCAGGAGGCAGATTCGGCACGGTGCCGCCGGCCGCGTCGTTGGCGGCCACGGGCGGGGGCGGCGGTGCGGTGTTCTGTTTGCTGCAGCCCGTGGCCAGCACGAGCAGGGCGGCAGTCGCAGGTATGACGACCACGCGCAGAAGACGGTTCAGTGACACGGCTACTCCTCGTTTCAGTTGTTGCAGCGCTGTCCGCTGTTGATGCACCTGACCGCTTGGTCCATCTGCCTCGCGGACATCACGTTGATGAAATCTCCGTGATCGGTGACGGCCTTGTGCAGCTGCTCCGGAAAGCTGTCGACCGCGAAGAAGGAGTCCGCGGGAACGTTGTAGGTGAGGCGCTGGGTCAGCTTGGGGATCGCCTGGAAGCCCCTGCGGCAGTTCCCCGAGCCGTCCGGGAACACGACGTGCGTCCGGTGGTTCGCGCTGTCCTTGTTCTTCCCGTCCCAGCAGCTCGGGAATTCCAGTGCCCTGACGACCTGGGCACCCTGCGGGCAGGTGGGGTACTTGTTCTGGAGCTGCCGGTTCTCGAAGCCCGTGCAGCTCCAGGAGGCGCGGGCGTTCTTCGTGCCGTTGGTGAACGCCTTGGCGTCTCCGGTGATGAGGCGCATGAACTGGGGCATGGCGGTCACCTGTGCCGTCGCGCTGCCGTCCAGCTTGAGGGTGACGGTGGCCGGGGTGAGGATCCGGCCCACGTTCTTGTCCTGACCGCCGCCCGGCGCTTTCGCGTCCCGTTCTCGCGATCCGTCCAGGACCCGCAGGACGGGCCAGTAGTGGGTGGATTTGTCGCCGTTCTTACAGGTGGTTCCTGCGGCGATGAGGGTCCTGTTCACCGACTGCGCGTCGGTGGAGTCGTTTCCGACATAGTCGTGCATGTGGTGGGCGCCATTCGCCACACCGGGAGCGACGATGACGTTGTCGGAATTGAAGTGGCCGTTCTCGTTTCGTCCGCAGTCGACGGTGAAGGTGCCCGTGGAGGCGTTGCGCTGCGGACGGGCCTGCCCCGTCTTGGGCGGTGCCTGGGTGATGTCGGCGAAGTCCCGGCGGGACAATCCCTGTCCCTGCCCGTTGTTGTTGCCCTTCTTCCCCCCGGGCCCCGCGAGCGCGACGATGCTCTGGTCCGGCTCCGCGTCCGCCTTGATCTGGCACGTGGCGAACGCCCTGAGGTTGGGCGGTGTGGACGACACACGGCGGAACGCCTCCTCCATGGTCCCAAGCGTCGCCGCGCGCTGCACCGAGAGTTCGGCGAGAGCCGATTTCGCCTGATCGGGTCCGCCGCCGGTTTGCTGGATCCTGTTGAAGGCGCCGGCGATCTGCACGTCGAGCAGGGCGGAGTTCTCGTCCACCGCACGCTGCGCGCCCTCCGGCACCTGGCTCAGGGGCTCGGTCAGGTCCGGGCACACGATCGTGGGAGACGCCAGGGACCTCACCTCGGGATCCGGGTCGCCCGCGAACACGGAAAGGGATACGAGCGTTCCGACTCCGGCCAAACCCAGCGCGGAGATCAGGAATATTCCCCTGCCCTGCCGAGGCCTTCCGTAACGAGGTCGCCGCTTCATTCGATTCTCCTTGACTACGGCATGATCGAGCGGGAACACATCACACCCGGGCATCATTACGGTAG
The DNA here is from genome assembly GCF_042730635.1 of Streptomyces sp. NPDC059917. NCBI lineage: Bacteria > Bacillati > Actinomycetota > Actinomycetes > Kitasatosporales > Streptomycetaceae > Streptomyces > Streptomyces sp. NPDC059917. Next base: position 215,464 of record NZ_JBHWLC010000001.1, on the reverse strand, counting down.
GGGCGGATCCATTCCCGCAGACCGAATGTGTATTGTTCGGATAAGCAATTCCGCCGGTATGTTGTCTCTCGCCAATCGGCGGCTGCGGATCCCTTCCACGGCTCACCCGTCACCGCTCGGCCCGGGGATAGAGGCTGCGCACCCACAGTTCGCACATCAGCGTGGTGGAGAGCAGGAGCCCGGACAGTTCGCCGATGGGCTGCGGGGCGCCGAGGCAGTCGGACAGCCGGTCCGCGTCCACGAGTCCCATCGAAGCGAGCGCGGACTCGCCGGTCACGAGCCGTCTGATCCGCCCGACGTGTTCGTCCCGCGGCTCGCACACATCGGGAACGGTGTACCCGATGTCCGGGGCTTCGGGCGCCGGTTCGACGTCGGCCATGGCCGTGGTCAGGAGGGGATCGCTGCGGAAGGGGGTGAGCCGCTCCTCCGCCCGGGTGGAGAGAGCCGCCTCGACGACCGCCCGGTCGGCGTACGGATACTCCATCCGTACGCCGTACAGGGCGGCCGCGTCGGCCCGCGCCCGCAGGGTGCGGGCGGCACCTCTCAGTGCGGCTACCGCCCCGTGCTGGTGAGGCATCCGGTGGACCGGGCTCGCCCCCGAGGCGGCGCGGGCCAGAGCGTCACCGAGGACGTCCCGGGCCAGGGGGGTCAGCCACGGGGGTGCGTAGCTGCCCGCTTCCCAGCCCCCTCGCCGGTCGGCGGCGAGGCAGTCGGCGAGCCAGGCACCGTAGGAACCGCGGGTGCCCGCGTGCGCGTGGATCGATGACCTCGGGACCCCGCCCAGGGACGCCCAGCCCGCGACGTGGCGCCGGGCAACGATCCGGCTCCGGCGGCGCGCCCGCAGGAGGTAGCTCAAGGGTGCCGACGTCCCTTCGCGGGCCGCGCCGTCGGAGAGGAGCGTCTCGGCGCCGGCCGAGACCGTCCGCCCCCACCGGTACCGGGACTGGACGGCGCTCAAGAGGGCGGGGGTGGGCCCGTCGAGGAGGAAGGGAGCCGCCTCCAGTCCCGAAGGGTCCGCCATCACCGGCCCCGCGCCCTCGGCGGGGAACCCCGGCCGCGTGGCCAACGCCGCCTCGGCCCCGCGGGCCGCGATCAGGTGGATCCGTCTGTCGTGTTCCCTCACCAGGGCCGCCATCGCGCGGCCCGTGGCGCGGGCCGGGGCCTCGTAGCCCATGATCGTCTGGTGCCCCAACCGGATCCCCACCGCCACCCGCAGGGCCTCGCGCAGCACGGGCGCCGCGTCGGCCAGGGGTGCCTCGTCATCGGGAACCTCCCACCAGGAACGCATGACGATCCTGCCGTCGCGCAGTCGGACGGAGCTTCCCGGTGGCACGGCGCCGATGCCCTCGTAGGGGGTGGTGCCGTCCTCCGTCAGCGCCAACGGCGGGACGGGGCCGAGGAGCAGCCGGGCGAGATGAGCGGGGTCGGGCCGTGGCCCGGCGTCCACGACCTGGGCCAGGACCCGGGCGTGGCTCCCGGCCATCATCCCGTTCGGGACCCTCGTGGTGAACACGGCCCGGAGCCCCGTGACGTCACCGCAGACCTGCCGCTCCTCCCCCGCGGCGAACAGGGCGTGGTAGCTGCCCGGGAACCGCATGAGCACGCTCACGCGGCCCGAGGCCACCGGAAGGACGGCCGCGAGTTCCCGCTCCGTCACCGTGTGCGTTCCTATGAGGACGGCCGTCGTTCCGGCCCGGCACGCGCGGGTCACGGCAGCCCTCGACTGGCCGATGATCCACGGCTGTCCGTCGTGATGGGCGAGGATCCGGGTGTAGGGATCCAGGACGCGGGCCCGTTCCACACAGCGGCGCGCCGCGGCGCTGTCACGCGGGAGCACGACGAACCAGTCGGCCGGCAGCACGGGAGCGGCCCGACGGGGAGGGGAGGAGGGGGTGCCCGCCACCACTACCCGCCGGCGAAACGGCGGCTCACGGCTTCGTAGACCGCTCTTGCCTCGGGCCCCAGGCGGGGACCCGCCAGCCAGACCGACGGATCGGGGCCTATGGAGGTGTTGGACACCAGCACCACCTCGTTCCCGGACACCCTGCGGACCCAGCCGCCGCCCGACGAGCCTCCGGTCATGGTGCAGCCGATCCGGTACATCGTCGGCTGCGTCGGCTCGACGGAGAGCCGGCTCGAGCGGTCCACGCAGCGGAACATCAGGCTGCCGTCGAACGGTACGTCGGCCGGGTATCCCCAGATGCCGAGGGTGCCGACGGACTCGGCGGGCGGAGCGTCGAAATCGACGCGCAGCGCGGAACCCAGGCTCTCCTCCAGGGAACGCAGCTTTCCCGCGCCGGGTTTGACGTGCAGTACGGCGAAATCGAAGGGCGCCCCGGCGCCGCCCGTCTCGGCGCCCGTATTGATCCACTGCTCGGAGGTCTGCGCCCAGTCCGCCCACCAGGTGCCGAAGGGCAGGGCCTTGGACGCGGCCTGCGGGGTCGAGACGTCGAAGGCCCGCTTGGGGGCCCCCGTGTCATTGAAGTCCGGCACGAAAACGATGTTGCGGAACCAGCCTCCGTTGCGCCCCGCGTGGACGCAGTGCCCGGCCGTCCACACGAGGTTGGACCGCCCCGGGTTCGCCGGGTCGCGGACGACGGTTCCCGAGCAGACGGCGGGTCCCGCCGGTGTGTCGAAGAAGATCTTCCCGATGGACGCCGCCGACTCGTGGTAGGGGGTCTGTTCACGCACCGCGTTGACGGGGGCCGGATCCGGATCCGAGATCCCCAGACTGGCCGTGCGCGCGTCGACCGTCTTGCGGGAGCCCGCCGCCTGGAGCATCCGGCCGGCGCTCCAGAGCCCCTCGATCACTGGATTGAAGAAGTCGCTCGCTCCGCTGAGCCAGGAACCGGGGTCCCAGTTGCTCCACTCCCCCTCCTTCCAGCTCTTGAGACTGGTCGGTCCGGAGGTTCTCGCGGCGCCTTGGACGGGACCCACGGACGAGCCGCAGGCACTGGTGGTCGCGAGGACGACCGCCAACAGCACGGCGGCCAGTGCGCGCCGGAGTGTGACTGGCATGGATGCGGACTCCCTTGTGGCATGTTCACTCCCCGCCGTCCGCCGGTTCGGAGGGCTCTGTGGCAGTGGGCTGACTGGTGCGTCCGGACGGGCCGTCCTCACGTCACCCGTAGCCTCCGGGTCGACGGGGACCACTGCCCCAGGGCTCCCGGGGCAGCCCCCACGGAGCTGCCGGAGTGAGTGCCCCGGGGCCCGAGCCGAGCGGGGAACGGACCTCGGCATCCCGCTGTCCGCCCGGCAGCCAGACCGCGGCGGCCACGTCCTCCAGTTGGTCCCGCCCGCGTCCGCGGCCGATGAGGGGCAGCATGTGCACGGCCACGACCTCCTCCGCCAGCAGGTAGCAACGCGTCTCTTGGGCCGAGGCGTTGGCGGCGATGAGCACCGCCGACGGCTCGGGCCAGTCGCGGGGGTCGGCGGCGTACCCTGGAGCGGCGAGGATGAGGGCCCACGGATCGCCCTGGGTATCGGGGACATAGCGCTCGAGGCTCCCCTGCGGCAGACCACCGCCCGCCGGGCCCCAGTCATCTCCCTGCTCCCACTCCCTCGCCAGAGCCGGTCGGGCCCGGTAGAGACCGGTCCGGTCGGGAAAGTAGGGAGGAGGAGCGGGCATCGACGAGAGGCTCCCGGAGAGCCAGGCCCGGTAGAGGGGGTCCAGCGTCGTGGACCATGAGGTGAAGCACTCGGCGGCGGCCATCTGCCGGAAGACCTCGCCACAGGCCTCGGCCAGCTCGGTGAGCGCCTCCGCCAGGGAGGGGAAGGACGCCGCCGTCGCGGTCGCCCGTTCAGCCGAGAGGGCGGCTTCGGCCCGTACCCCGCACACGGCATGGGCCCAGGCGATGGCGCTGACCGCGGCCGACTGCGGACGGGGTCGGTGACCCGCGCTCGGCGGTGGCGCCGAATCCTGGATGGCGGCGGCGAGCAGATCGGCGCCGTAGCGCGCTCCGGTGCCACTGGCCTCCGAGGGGTCCCAGCCGCGTGCGCCGTCGAGGAGTTCCACCCGCTCGCGCAGGGCCTCCGTACGGTGGACTAGCTGTTTCACGTGAAAAAGCCAGTAGACGGCCTCGGACACCCCCGGGCCACCGCTCCCGGCCGCTTGCTCCGCGGACGGCGCCGTCCCGGCGGGCCGGGCCGGGGCCGGCAGGCGCCTGGTCACCTCGGGGTGGGGAGCCTGGTGGAGGAAGGCCCCCGGCCCGGCCGTCGCGGCACGGGAGACCACGCCGTTCTCCGGGGCGCGGACCGGTGCGAGTACGTCGTCCATGAGCCGGCGATCAGCCCGTGTCAGCGGGTGAGGGCATTGAAGTCGACCCTCCCGGTCTGCTCCAGCATCCCCATGTGGTCGAGGACCACGTAGTTGGCACGGTCGGCCAGCGCGCGCACGAGCTGGTTCTGGGTCTTGCTGCGGGTCTCGGCGACCAGGGGGAACACCTTGCCGTGCGCGTTGCGCAGCAGGTTGGCGAAGTTTTCGTCGAACGCTCCGTCGCGGGAGCTCTTCAGCTGGGCCAGCCAGCCCTGTTGCTGGGAGTTGGGCTCGTTGGGCAGGGCCACCCCGAGGTTCTGGGCGACCTGCACCACGTCCCGGTCGAGCAGCTTGTGCCCGTCGATCAGGTGCTTGCCCGCGGTCCGTACGGCGGCGTTCTGCGTCTGGACCTGCGCCATGGTCCCCGACGGGAGCTCCCAGAGACCGGCCAGCCGGACCTTCTTCAGGAAGTCCCGGTCCGCCGGTGTGAGAGGGCCGGAGGACGTGTTGATGACGCCGCGGCCATCGTCCGTCGTCGCGGAGACGACGCCGAACCCTTCGCGGGATTCGGCGAACGGGACCACGGGGTACGCCAGCGTGGCGACCGTCGCAGCCAGTCCGACCAGGACCCCCGATGTCACCAGGGGGCGGGACAGGACCGATGCGCGGCTCACTGCGGCGGACTCGCCCGCCTTGCCCGTCGCGGCCCTTCCGAAACCGGAACTACGACCTTGGAACAACACCGTCTCCTCCTCGTGTGGCACGGCGCGTCCGGCGCCGTGCCCCGGCAGCCCCTGCGGGACAGATGTCTGGTGCCCGGATCGGTGCGCCCCGGGACATTCGCCCTGACCAGGGCGCACCGTGGCGCGTCACCCTCCTCGTCGCCTGGAGAGGGCGAAGAGGAGCGGTCGCCGCCGATGCCCCCTCCGTTCTGCGCGTGACCGTGCGCGAGGAGGTCTCGGCCTTCCCTCCGGGTAGGAGGAAGTTCAGGGGGTTCCACCGGGGAACCCGGCCGCGTCGGACCGGAAGCCGGCCAGGTCCGGGTCGATCTCGAACCAGGTGACCTTTCCCGGTGCCGCTGCCCGTCTCCCCCAGGCAGCTGCCAGTGAATTCAGGATCAGCAGGCCTCGCCCGTTCTCCCCATCCGTTCCGGCTCCTTCGGGGATCTCGTCGACCGGCTGCGTGTCAGTTACTTCGACGCGCACCCGGCGGCCGTTCCACGCGATGGTGACCACACAGGCATCAGCCGTGTGGAGAACCGCGTTCGCGATGACCTCGCCGGTGAGCAGGGCGAGACAGGACATCGATTCCACATCGAGTGGATATCCCTCGATCCGCGCGATGTCGACGACACGCCGTCGACCTCTTCTCACCGCCCTTTTGGTGGCCGGCACGCAGAAGGTGAATGAATGGGTATCCGATTCCCTTCGTTTCACGATTCCAGACCCTTCGAAGAATCGCCGACATTGCATGAGTTTCCGAAACGATGTCCGGTCACCCTTGGGGATTCTTGCGGCCGGGATCACACTCTCGCCGTTCGGGGCAGACGTGTAAAGACAGTTGTCAGGGGTTGACTAAGCGCTCGCCCCGAATGTGGAAAGAGGAGCGTTGCCGCGCGGGCGCCGGGGGGCGCGAGGCACGCCGAGGCACCCCCTCCCCGCTGGAGCGGAAGCAGACGATCTTGAAATGATCCTGTCATCCAGCGCCCCGGGCCCGGGCCCCGCTCCCGGAGGGACTCCGCTGGTTACTCCCGTCGTGATCGACAGAAGAGGCACCGATGCGTTGGCCGACAGATGTATCCCAGCCGAAGGTCGGCGCCTCGGACGCCGAGTTGGCGACGCAGGTACGACACGGACGGTGCGACAGCTTCCGCCTGCTCTACCGCCGCCACTACCCCGCGGTCCACGGGTACGCGTCGACCTGCAGCCGTACGCCCCTGGACGCCTTCGAACTCACCAGCCAGGCCTTCACCCAGCTGCTGCACCGGATGGTGAGCGGTGATGTCACGACGGACCGCCTGACCGGTTGCATCCGGCTCCAGCTCCTCGACCTGGTACGGACGATCGGCGTCCAGCGGTGCGTGCGGGACCCGGGCGGCTTCGCACCCCAGTTCCGCCAGTGGGTGGGCAACGGCGCCAACTGGTCGCTCGACGAGGGGGGACAGCTGGCCCATGCCTGGCAGCGCATCCCCCACGAAGCCCGCTGCCTCCTGTGGCACACCCTCGTGGAGAGGGACGCGCCCCTCGCGGTGTCCCGGTTCGCCGGCACATCGACCGATGAGATCGACAGGGCCCGCGTCGGAGCCCTGGCGGCCGTGAGGTCCGGACGCGCCGCCCTGTACCTCTCCCAGATCTCCCTGTCGGACGACTGCAGGCGGGCCGTGCAGGAGCTGATGGCCCATCCCGACGATCCGGCCTCCCTGCACCACTGCTATTCCTGCCCCGACTGCTTCAACGTCTATCAGGACGTGATACACGCCGACACACGGCTCGAATCGCAGCTTCCCCTGGCCCTCCTGGGCTGGTGGCCCGTGCTCGACTACCTCAACCTCCGGGCCGCGATCCCGGTCCCCCTCACCGATCCACCCTTCCTGGAGAGGGCGGTTCGGCAGGCCGAACGCGCCGTCGGCCGCCCCCGGACGGAGCACGGCAGGTGGAGGCGCGTCCTCATGCCGAACGGACCCGCGCTCGCCGGCACGGTGTTCCTGACCGGTCTCGCGGTGGGGGCCCTGGTCGGCTGGGTGCTGATCACACAATCCGCCGGTATCTGACGCAAACCGGCCGACCGCTCCGGGCGGGTTCGGCCGGATCCCCGCACCGCACTCCGCTCAAGGACGACCACGTGCATCCCAGAGGCGACCAGAACACCTCGCAGGCCGCCGACTTCGACGCACCCGTTCCGGTCCGGTACGGGCGACGGGACGCCTACCTCCCCGGGACGTTGTCGGACCGGGGCAACGCAAAGCTGTTCGCGCACCTGTACAGCCACCGCTTCCGACACGTCGAAGGCCTGGGGTGGTACTGCTGGGACGCGTACCGCTGGAAGCGGGCCGGCGCCGAAAAAGCCGCCCTGTGGGCCGCCGGGGACATGGCCGAGCAGATCCCTCCCAGAGACCCGCGGGGCGAGTTCAGCGACCGCGAGCTCTACCTGCACCGTGCGCGCACGATGTCCACTCCGGGGCTGGAGGCCCTGCTGCTGCAGGCCCGAGCCGCCCCTCTCCTCTCCCTCGACCCCGATTCCCTGGACGGGCACAAGTACGACCTGTGCACTCCGGCGGGAGTGGTGGACCTGCGCACCGGCACCCTGCGCGCGCCGGACCCCGCCACGGACCGTCACTCGCGGGCCACCACCCTCGCTCCGCGGGCGATGCCCGTCCCGCGCTGGCACCGCTTCCTCCTGGACACCTTCGGCGAGGACGCCAAGGGCCAAGAGACGATCCGCTTCCTTCACCTCCTGCTCGGATACTCGATCACCGGCGACGTGGGCGCCCAGGTTCTGCCGTTCCTGTACGGGTTCGGGGCCAACGGCAAGTCGGCCCTGCTCGACGTCATGCTGCAGATCCTGGGGGATTACGCGGACGCCGCCCCACCCGGTTTCCTCATGGACAAGGGCTCCGCCCAGCACGCGACCGAACTCACCGAACTCCACGGACGCCGCCTGGTCGTGTGCAGCGAGCTGAAGCCGAACGACCGGTTCGACGAGTCCCGGGTCAAGTTCCTGACGGGCGGCGACCGGATCAAGGCGCGCCGCATGCGGCAGGACCACTTCAGCTTCGAGCCCACCCATACGCTCTGGCTGCTGGGGAACCACCGGCCCGAAGTCGGCGTCGGCGGTCACGCGTTCTGGCGCCGGATCAGGATCATCCCCTTCGACCGGACGGTCCCCGCCGAGCGCAAGATCGACAACCTCGCCCAGGAGCTCGTGCGCGACGAGGGCCCGGGAATCCTCGACTGGCTGATCGAGGGCGCCCGGTGCTACCTCGCCACACGGGATCCACTGACGGGCCCCGACACCGTTCGCCGCGCCACCGAGGACTATGCCGTGACCGAGGACCACATAGGCCGGTTCCTCACCGAGTGCTGTACCGACGAGCGCACGGGGCCGCGGGGCGCGGATGCCCGCGGCTCCGGCGCGAAGGTGGAGCAGGGGCTGCTGTACGCCGCCTACAGCGACTGGTGCCGCATCGGCGAAGGCATCACCCCCGCCGCTCCGCGCGCGTTCGCCGTGCGGGTGCGCCAGGAGGCCGGTCTCGGCTCACCCGCGGAGATGATCAGGTCGAACGGGTACAAGTACTACCCGGGGCTGCGGCTCATGACCTGATCCGTCACTCCTCGGGCGAAGGGGCCGTCCCCTACGGGAAGGACCCTCAGGGCAGGGGTGTCGGCCGAGGAAGGGTGAGGACGACCTGGAAGCCGCCGTCGGGCAACGGTCCGGCGTCCAGGCGACCGCCGAGCAACGCGGCGCGTTCTCGCAGGCCGACGAGGCCCCAGCCCGCGCCCGGCAACGGGGTTCGACGGGATCCGGCCGGGGACGGGTTGCGGATGATCGCGGTCAGGCCGGACCCGTCCACGTCGACCCGAACGGTAGCCGGTGCCCCCGGAGCGTGCTTGCGGGCGTTGGTCAGCCCCTCCTGGACGGTGCGGTAGACGGTGCACTGGGCCGCCGCCGAAAGGCCGGTGACCTCCTGACCGATGTGGAGGGCGGCATCGATCCCGCTGTGCGCCACCAGAGGCGGCAGGTCGGCGAGACTCTTCTGCGGTACGAGCGGAGCCCCGGCGCGCGCGTCGTCGTCCCGCAGGACGAGCAGGATCGAACGCAGCTCCTCCAGGGTGGAGACCGCGAGGGTCCGCACCGTCCGGGCGGTGCTCCGGGTCGCCGCGTCCAGCGCGGTGAGTTCCAGTGCGCCCGCCTGTACGGCGATCAGTCCGGCCTTGTGGGAAACGACGTCGTGCATCTCTCGGCTGATGTGTGCGCGTTCGCGGTTCACCGCGTCGTGCTGGAGACGCCGGCTCTCCTGTTCGCGCAAGGCGTCGAGTTCGGTGATCCGGTCGGTGAGGTCCTGGCGGGCGTGGTGGAGGAGCCCGATGGCCACCGGCGCTCCGCCGATGAGGAAGGCGTAGAGGGTGTGCTGGACCAGCTCCCGCGGCGTCAGCAGGCCCAGCAGGTCTCCCCGTGTGGCGTGCCAGCGACTCAGGCTGCCCAGGGCGAGCGCCGCGGTCGCCGCCACCAGCACGCGGCGGTCCGGGCGGCGCCGGGCGAGGGCGCACAGGACGATGCCGCTGGCGGCAAGTTCCTGACCGGCGCACAGCCCCGGCAGGGTGAGGAGGAAGGCGGGCAGCGGCCGCTCGTGACGGATCCGCACCGCCACGAGGGACACGAGGAGCACGAGGAACACGAAGAGGTGGTGGTGGTCGGGGGTGTTCGGCGCCCAGGCGTGGACGGACAGGTGCGGCCAGGCGTCCGCCACGACGGCCGCGGCCAGGACCAGGTCACCCGACCAGCGCGCGCCGGCCGTGCGCGGTATGAAGAACCAGTGGTCGGGCCAGCGCCACACCGACGGCTTCGGGGGCCTCATCCGCCCGTCCCCCCGGCCTCCGCCCAGGAGGCCCGAGTGGCCAGCACGGCCGCCTGCAGGCGGTTGTCGACGCCCAGCTTCGACAGCACCGAGCTGACGTGTTCCTTCACCGTCGGGGTGGCCAGGTACAGCTCCTGCGCGATCGCGGCGTTCGACAGTCCTTCCGCGAGCAGCCCCAGCACCTCCCCCTCGCGCTCCGACAGCCCGCCCAGGGCGCGCGCCGCCGCCGTGTCCGTCCGCACCCCTGTCTGACGCAGCCGCCGTACGACGGGCACGGACAGGCATCCGCTGCCGGTTCCCAGCGCGCGCACCGCCCGGATCAGGGCCCGGGGCGCGGTGTCCTTGAGCAGGAAACCGGACGCGCCGTCGGACATCGCCTGGAAGAGGTACTCGTCCCGGTCGAAGGTGGTCAGCATCGCGACCTGCGGCGGTTCGGGCAGCGACCGCAACGACCGCAGTACGGTCAGACCGTCCACGTCGGGCATGCGCACATCAAGCAGCACCACGTCGGGGCGCAGCGCACGGACCCGGTCCACCGCTTCACCGCCCTGGCACGTACCGACCACCCGTAGGTCCGGCGCGGCTCCGAGGATCTGTTCCAGCCCCGACCGCAACAGCTCCTCGTCGTCGACGATCATCACTCTCAGTGCAGGGCATGCCAGTACCGCCACGGTGTCCGCTTCTCTCGCCGGGTGCCCGTGCACCGGGCCGTGCCGTGCGGGCTGGGTCTCCAGGAAACCGCAGGCCGGGGCCTGGCTCAAGGGGGGTGTGCCTCGCCTGTGCCTCGCTCCGGCCACCCCCGACCGCCCGCGAGCCGTCAGCCGGGGGCCTGTGACGGCACTGCGGCCTCGGGCTGGCAGCGGGGCAGGATCTCCAGGACGTCCCGTACCCGGCGGTCGTCGCGGTAGGGGGCGAAGAGGCGACGGAACTCCTGGGCGAGGGTCACGGGCAGCGAACCTGCCAGGGCGATGGCCCGGTGGGCGCTGTGCACGGCCGTGTCCAGCTCACCGGCCGACAATTGCGCCTCCGTGACGTACAGGAGCACACCTGGGGCGAAGGGCGAGGAACCGCCCCGGTGAGGGCGGTCCCGGGTCATGAGGACGAAGTCCGCCAACGCCCAACGGGGTTGGTCCTGCTCCAGCCAGCGCAGGCCCGAACACAGGGCGACCCGCATGGCGTCCAGGCCTGGCGGGGAGACCACTTCCCGGTCCGTGCCGGAGTCCGCTTCCGGCGGCGCGGCCCTGTCCACCGCGCGCTCGGCCGCCCACAGCGCCCTCAAGGCTCCGCGGCCGTCAGCGAGGCGTGCCTGGGCGAGCGCGTCCCAGGCGTCCAGCACCTGCGTCGAGGCGGCCGATTCCGGGATCTGCCGTGCCGCCTCGATGGTCAGCAACGCGTCGCGGGGATCACCCCGCGCGGCGTGGATGCCGCCGAGGGTGGCCAGCGCCGCGACCGCCTGCCGTCCCGATCCGGCCGTGACGGCGCAGCGCAGGGCGCTCAGGGCGTAGCGCTCCGCGTCGGCCGTCCGCATCAGGCACATGCTCAGGCAGGAACACAGTCGCGCCCCACGGGCGCCCAGGTAGAACAGCCGGGACGCCGTGGCCGCCCCGTAGCCGCCGGTGTCCAGCATCTCGGCGATCAGCTGGTGCTCCGCACGTGCCGCGTAGGTCAGGACGGGCGCGGTGGCGGGCGACCCCGACTCCTGTACCTCCAGGGCCCGCAGCCGCGTTTCCGCCCATTCCAGGGCATGCTCCGGGATGGGCCGGCCTGCCTGCCCCGACAGGACGGGAGGACGGCCCAAGACCACCAGCGCCGAGTGCAGCTGACCGCGCAGGGCGCTCCCCGTCACCGCGGGTTCCCGCCCGCCCGGTCTCGGGGAGTGCCCGAGCACCGCCGTGGCGTGGGCGGCCCGTGCCGCGGCCGCCGGTCCCCACGTCCCGTCAAGCAGCACCGCGTCGTCCGTGCCCAGCAGCAACCAGTGCGGCCAGCCCAGCCGCGTCACCTCGTGCTCGTCCACCCCGTGGATGCGGGCGATCGCCAGTTGTGCGGTGGGCGTGGGAACGGCCCGGCCGCCCTCCCACCGGGCCACCTTTTCTCGCCGGGCGAGGACCCGCCCGTAGCCCAGGGCCGCGTGCGCGTCGGCGACCAGCTGGGCGTACTGCCCGTGGGAGAGGCCGAGGGCCATACGGAGCACGGCCAGGGGATGCTGCGCTCGGCTCTGTTGCACCGCTGCACCCCTGTCCCGAAGGCCTCGGCAGGCGCCTTCGTATGCCTCTGCGGCGCGGTGACCGGGCGGGGCCCGGAAGGGGCCGCGCGGCAGCACGTCACGCAGGGACCCGCCCCTTCCAGCATGGGCCAGGTGCCTCGGCACGGCATCTCGTGGAAACGCGGCCCCGGACGCCAGGGTCGGGAGCCGCAGGGTCGGCTGCCGGTCCTGGTGCTTCAGATGCCCAGGGCGCGACCGCCCAGGACGGTCGCGCCCGCGCCGCGCACGGTGTGGGTCCGACCGAGGACACGCGGGCGTTCGGAGCGCTCGACCAGGCTCTGATAGCTCAGCGCCAGCTCCAGCTCCAGCCGGGAGCGGGCATCGTACAGCGCGGCGCCGAAAGCTCCCTCGGCTTGGCGTATCCGGTACCGGACCGTCTGGGGATGAACGTTCAGCACCCGGGCCGCCTGGCGGGCGCCGCCCTCTTGCAGCCAGGCCAGAAGGGTCGAACTGACCCGTTCGCGGCGCTGGGCCGGCATCCCGTCCATCCGCGTCATCCACCGCTGCGCCAGCACCCCGGACAGCCGGTCGTCCTGCATCAGGAGCAGGGTCGTCAAATGGTCCTCCACTCGGACCGCCCCTCTCCTTCCGGGGGCCTCCTGACCCAAGTGCAGCAGACTGTGCGTCCAGCGTGCGGCGGCGCCCGCGTCGGTGAGGGGCACAAGCGGCCCGATGGCGGCGCCGTACCCCTCCAGCACGGCGGGCAACGCGCGTTCGGTCTCCGGCGTGGGATCCGGTATCAAGCCGCACGGGGAGTGGTCGTGGACGCCCCACAACGTGTTGAGGGGGAGAGCCCGCGGTACGGGACGTCCGGCCGCCAGCACGACCGGCCGGACCCGTCGCGGCAGCGAGGACCAAGCGGTGCCGCGGCTCAGGGTCGCGAGGTCCTCCACGGACGCGGGGACTTCGCTGACGACCTTCTCGAACAGCCGCTGCCTCGCGCGCTCCGGCTCCGGGCCCCCGGCATCCGGCACGCCCGTGGCCGTTTGGGCACGGTCGACGACGGCTCTCAGGCTCGTGTTCGCGCTCGTCGCCCTGCCCGGGACGGTCTCCATCAGCGTGCCGAGGGCGATGGCCAGGGAACGTTCCACCACGTGGCGCCGCTGCTCGGTGGATCCCCGCAACGGCACGTCGGTTCCCGGTCCTTCTTCATGCTGGAGCAGCCCGATCATTTGGTCGACCAGTGATGGGATCACCTCGAGGATCGCCTCGGCGGTGGGCAGGAAGACACGTGCGGGTAAGTCATGGCTGTGGGGGTTCAATGTCTACCTCGTGTCGGGTTCTTCTGTGAGAAGGCAGCATGGGTCGCGGCGGCCCGCTCCGTGAGCTACAGAATCTGTCCGGGCATGGTTTACGCACTCTCTTCGTATCCGGTGGCACCGCGTACTGCTTCGGCGTGAAGGTTGTCCGAAATTGATCGCCGCACGTCCGAGTTGCCACTCACAGTAGAAAGCGACGGCACTCTCTGCCCAGGTGCCTACCCGTGTCTCGCCCGGTGCGCGCCGACGGCACGGTGCCGTCGCGTTAATCCCGGCCCGCCAGGCGGGCCTCTTGCGCGTTTCCCACAGCGGGCGCCCAGCCGGGACGGCGATTCATCATTCTCGGACAGGTATCCCACGGGCCCGCACGGATCGCCCATATTGGATAGGCGCGACCGAGGGGGGCTCCACATGCACTTCTTGGGCCGAAGGCGTCATCGGCGAACTGGCACACATTTCACCGGAGTGAGGTTCCACATCATGCAGCCAGTGCATCAGAAGCGGCTGGGCGGCACGTGCCACAGGGCGCGGTCGGCGAAGGGCAACCGCGGTGGACCACAACGGCCGTCCCCTCCGTCCCAGCACGGCCGCGGGGGCGCGGCACCTCTGCCGTTCGGGCAGGCCGTCGACGCGCTCGCGGCGCTCGCCCTTCCGCACCGGGCCGGGAGGGCTGACTGGGCCGACGCGGACGGAAGCGACGGCGCGCACGCCCCGTCGGCCGGCCGGTCCGCGGAGGCGGCCGCGATCCTGGCCATGAGCTGGTGCAGGCTCGCCCGAGAGGCGATCGACCGCGGCCAGTACCTACGGGCGGTGGAACTCCTCGGCCGGGCCCGTCGACTTGCGGGCATCTCCTGGCCCCGTGTAAGCGCCGAGTTCACCGTGACGAAGATGGCCCTGGACTGGCACACCGGTCAATGGGCCGCCCTCGATGCCGAGATCGGCCGAACCGGTGCGGGGGGTGGGGCGGGTGCGGCAGCACCGTCCGCCCGTTCGGTTTCGGGCACCGCCTTGGCCGTGCTGTCGGGCCGGCTCGCGCTGGCCCACGGTGACCTCGTAGCGGCAGAGAGCTCGCTGCGGAAGGCGCTGCGGGCCGAGGCAATGGACGCCGCAGCGGGCTTCCGGCCCCAGGCCGCCGCCGCGCTGGCCCGGTTGCTCATCTCGCGGGGCGAGGAAGCGGAGGCCCTCGCCGTGGTGCACCGTGAATTGACCGGGGTGAGGTGCCGGGGCATGTGGTGGGGAGGAGTAGAACTCGCACCCGTCATCACTGAGATCCTCGGACGGCACGACCCCGTCCGCGCGGCGGCGTTCATCGAGGAGCTCGCCTCCGGAACGGTCCACCGGACCATGCCGCTGTCCGCGGCCGTGGTGGCCGACTGCCGGGGACGGTTGGCCGAGGCCATGGGCGACGGGGCGGGCGCCGCCGAGCACTACCGGGTGGCGGCCGACCGGTACACCGCCCTGCCACGTCCCTACGATGCCGCGCTGGCCCTCGAAGGGGTGGGCCGGTGTCGATTCGCCACCGGCCGTTCGGGGGCGTCCGAGATCAAGAGCGCCATGGTGACGTTCGACGCGGTCGGCGCCCGCTGGGACTCCTCCCGGTGCCGGGCCCTGCTGCGCGGTCAGGGGCTGAGTCCCGCGTCGGCCCGCGGCCACCGCCACTGCGGCTGCGACCTGTCCCTCCGGGTGGGAGACGTGGCCCAGCTCGCGGCCCTGGGCCGGACGAACCGCGAGATCGCGGAGGCGTTGCACCTGTCCCGGCGGACCGTGGAGGAGTACGTCTCCACGGCGCTCCGGAAGTTCGGGGTCACCTCCCGGCGGGACTTCCCCGCGGCACACGGCCCGACCGACGCCGCCGTGGCACCGGGTGGGGCGCGCCCGGGAGAGGCACCCTGAGGCACCCCCTCCGTCTCTAGGCACCCGCGCGGCCTCCCGGTTGGCTGGTCAACGGGGGCCGTCCCGGCCTCCCCACCCCGACCCGGCGCGACGCCGACCACACCCGAGGAAACGAAGAGATGACCATCGATACGAACGAAGCCGTCCTCACTCCGCCCGGACAGGCGCGCATGGGAGTGCTCCGGTCCGACGGCCAGTACCGCCTGATCGCGTGCGCCCCCGTGCCGGCCGGGGCCCGCCTCTTCGCCATCGACGGTGAACCGACCGACGTCCCGAGCCGGTACTCCATACAGATCGACACCCATCGTCACCTCGACCTGCCCCGCGACTGCCCCGAGGACGTGATCATCGACACCTACTTCTGGCGGTACATGAACCACAGCTGCGAGCCCAACGTACGGATCCACCAGCAGGAGGTCTTCGCCTCCACCGACATCCGGGCGGGCGAAGAGATCACGTTCCACTACAACACCACCGAGGCCCACCTCGCGGAACCCTTCGCATGCCGCTGCGCCACGGCCTGGTGCACCGGCCGCATCGCGGGATTCGCCGCGGCGCATCCGGCGGAACGGGAGCGACTGTGGCCCTGGGCAGCCCCCCACCTGCGGGCCCTCCACCAGGACCCGGACGGCCACGCGGCACCGTCCGTGGACGGCCTGCCGCAGTCGTGACCGCGACGGCCCCGTCGACCTCGCCCGGTCCCGCGGCATGGCTTCCCGGGCTGTTCGACGAAGCGGCCATCCGACAGCCGCACGCGGTCGCCCTCGATCTGCCCCCTGCCCCGGGCCGCGGCCGGCAACTGGTGACGTACGCTCAGCTGAAGGCGGACGTCGACGAGCTGGCACGGGTCGTCGTCGCCCTGGTGGGGCACGGCCAGGTGGTCGCC
Source organism: Streptomyces sp. NPDC059917 (assembly GCF_042730635.1). Lineage (NCBI taxonomy): Bacteria > Bacillati > Actinomycetota > Actinomycetes > Kitasatosporales > Streptomycetaceae > Streptomyces > Streptomyces sp. NPDC059917. Next base: position 199,333 of record NZ_JBHWLC010000001.1, on the reverse strand, counting down.
GTCCTGTTGAGCAGGACCACGGGCATGCTCTGCGCCTCCCAGCTCGCCGTCCTGCGCGCCGGATCCGCACAGATGTGCTTGGATGCGGCGTTCCCCCACGAACGGTTGCTCACGGTGCTGCGGGCTTCCGCCGTCGCCGCCGTGCTCACCGACCTGGATGGTGAACGGCGCCTGCGACGAGCCGGGTTCGAGGGTCTGGTCCTGCGCACGGACCAGCCGGTGCCCTCCGTTGCCGTGGAACTGCCCGACCCGGCGGACCCCTGGGCCCCGGCCTACGTCGTCCACACCTCGGCAACGACCGGGACTCCCCAGAGCTCGGTGATCGCGCACCGGAGCATCCTCGGCCTGATCCGGTCCGACGTCACGGAGTTCGGGCTGGGCCCCGGCGACCGGGTGGGGCAGAGTTCCTCCAGCGCCTACGACTCGTCGGTCGAAGAGACCTGGATGGCGCTCGCCTCCGGGGCGACGCTGGTCGTCATCGACGACGACGTCGCCCGCTCGGGTCCCGACCTGGTTCCCTGGCTGCGCGCGGAGGCCATCACCGTCCTCTGCCCGACGCCGACCCTGCTGCGCTCGATGGGCTGCTCCTCACCGAGCGGGGAACTGCCCGGCCTGAGGCTGCTCCGCGTCGGTGGCGAGGCGCTGCCCGCGGACATCGCCGAGGCCTGGTCGGTCGGCCGCCGCGTGGTGAACGGCTACGGGGCGAACGTCCCTCACGGACACATGGACGCACAGGTCGAGTTGCGGGGCGATCGGATCGACGAGTTGGTCTCGGACGCGATGCGCGCCGTGCTGGGCCTGCCGCACGTCGGTCTTCATGCGGACTTCTTCACCGACCTCGGCGGTACGTCGCTGCACGCCGCGATGTTGACATCCCGGCTTCGCACCGACCCGGCGACCGCATCGCTCGTCGTGCGCGACGTGTACCAGGACCGGAACGTCAGCGACCTGGCCCGCACCGCGCGGGAACGGCAGGCGTCGCGCGCACGTGAGCGGGCCGCTCGGGCCAGGAGCACGGCCACGGCCGACTGCCCGGACGTCCTCGGCGTTCCCGCGTCCGGACGGGCCGGACGGGCCCGCGCCACGACCGCGGCCCCGGGCACGTGGCTGATCGCGGAGCTCGTGGTCCTGTCCGCACCGGCCTACCTGTCCATGGGGTGGCTGCTCCCCCGGCTCTTCGATGTCATCGGGGCCACCCTGGCCCTGGTCCTCGCCCCCCTGGCTCTGTCCCTGCTGCGCCCCTTCACGGCCCCCGTCGCGATCCTGATCGCCGTGCTCGCCAAGAAGGCTCTGATCGGCGCGTACCGGGCGGAGACCCTACCGGTGCGGAGCGGGCGGGCGGTGCGCATGTGGATGGTCCGTCAGCTCGTACGGATCGTGCCGTGGCGGTCCATCGCCGGCACGGAGTACCAGAACATGGCGTTGCGCGTGCTGGGAGCAAGAATCGGGCAACGCGTGCACATCCACTGCGGGGTCGACCTGACTCGGGGCGGCTGGGACCTCCTCGACGTGGGGGACGACGTGACGCTCGGCCAGGGCGCGACGGTCCGCCTGGTGGACCTGGACCGCGGCCACCTGGTGGTGGGCCCGGTCGCCCTGGGCGCCGGCGCGGTCCTGGACGTCCGCTCGGGTGTCGGGCCGGGGTCCCGCGTGGGCCGCGGAGCGCGGGTGAGCGCGCTGTCCTCGCTTCCCGCGGGCGCGTGGCTGCCCGACGGCGCACTGGCCCACGGGGTCCCGGCGCGGGGCCGCGGGGCCGCGCCACCGGTGCCGGAACTCACGCGTGACGGCAGGGAACTCTCGCCCAGGGCCCACGGAGCCGCGCTGGTACTGAGCCAAGCCGTCATGCGCGGGGTCCTAGCCCTTCCGTACGGCGTGCTGGGCCTGCTGTTCGTCGGAGGAAGCGGCCTCGCCCTCGCGGACGTGCCGCTCGTCGTGGAACACCCGCTGCGATACCTGCCACTGATCGTGTGGGCCGCCAGCGCCGTATGCCTCGCGCTGGCCTCCTCCGTGGTCCTCGCAGCGCTGGCCGCGCGGTCGCTCGGCACGGTCGAACCGGGGGTGATCAGCCGGTGGAGCCGGGACTACATCCGGGTCCGGCTCAAGTCGGGGCTGGTGGACCATGCCGGGAAACGGCTCGGTGGGACGCTGCTGTGGCCCGGCTGGCTGAGGGCCGCGGGGATGCGCATCGGCTCCGACTGCGCCATCGGCACGATCGTCGACGTGGTCCCCGAGCTGGTCACGATCGGCACCGGAACCCTCCTGGCGGACGGCATCTGCCTCGGTGGCCCGAGGATCGCGGGCGGCCGGGTGTCGCTGGCTCCGCTGACCATCGGGCGGGGCAGCTTCATCGGCAACCACACGGTCCTTCCGGGCGGCGCCACCGTGCCGGACGATGTGCTGATCGGCGTCGCCATGCGCAGAGACCGGCTCTCGCCCTCCGCCGCCTCCTGGTTCGGGCAGCCGCCGCCGGCGATGCAATCGATCACATCCGTATCCGGGAGGACGCGCGCCCCGGACAAACGGGAAGGCACGAGCGCTCGACCTTGCACAAATCCCTTCAGCAAGCGCGCCGCAGGGGCGGAGACTCGCCCTACTCCCTGCCGTCGCCCGGGACCTCCGTGGCGGGGTCGTGAGGGAGAAGGATCGCGAGAGGCGTGATCATGCCGTTCGGAACGCATCAGAGGGTATATCTGAGCAACCACTGCTCCCAGAACATCTACGTCATGCCGACGCTCGACAAGGGCTGGCTGATCGCCGACGTAGTCACCGATACGGCTCTGTTCGCCCTCGGGGTCAACGAGATCGCGCTCGTTTCGGGCATGGAGCTTCCCACCGCGGCGAGCACGTTCGGCGACCTGACCCGGCTCCTCAAGCTGGCGGCGGGGCTGCTGTCGGGAACCGCGAGCACCGGCACGCGATCGGCGGAGGTGGCGCTCGAACTGGTGGAGGCGTTCAAGAAGGGCTCCATCAGGATCCCGGCGGGTGACAGCGCCAACGTCTGGGAACAGGGGCTCCTGACCACCCTGTTCAAGCCGAGCAGCGGATGGTTCGGGATGGCCGGTTACGCGACGGTCGATCTGACGATCGTCACGGAGGACGGCAAACTGACCGCCGAGGTCGACTCCTCCCCGGACCAGTCGTGGATCGCGACCGGGGAGGGAATCGTGCGGTCCGTGTACGGCACGATCAACGACGTGGATCCACAGGCCGAAGTCATCGCCTGGAGCGCGGGGGCGAGCGCCGGTGCGGGCACAGGTGACGAAGGGGCACTCGGAGAGACGGCCGACCTGCCCGTGGAAGCCGCCTGACGGCGGGCGGTTGTGTTCTTCCGGCCATCGCCATAGGAGACCCGGAGCAGGAGGTACGTCGTGGATTCCTCCCGCTGCCGGGTCCCTGGCATGTCCCGCGCGTCAGCGAACGACACGATTGCCTCGTCCTAGGGACTGCCGATCGGTGATCATCGAGCTGTGCCGGGCATATGGGGTATCCGCAGCGCGACGCCGGACAGCCAGCGGTCGCACACACCCGCCCATGACCGTCCCGCAAAGCCCTGCACCAGTTGCTCGCGCCGCCATGCCACAACGACGAACAGCGACTCACACCGTGGAGAACGAGCCCGGACGGGCCACCGGGACGGCGCGCGCGCTGCGGCGCACCTCTATCCGGTCCCCCGCAGCCAAGGGCACTGTCCGGTGACCGTCGCACCACAGCACTCCCGGCCGACTGCCCTGCTGCAGCGTCACCGCCATGCGGGAGGCCGGGGGCACCATCAAGGGCCTTGAGAACAAACCGTGCGCGCGCAGCGGAGCCATGATCAATGCGTCCACGTCCGGCCAGACGGCGGGACCACCCGCCAGGCGGTCCAGAGCCACTGAGCCCGTGGGCGTGGCACACACCACGCCGTCGCACCCGAACCCGGTCACCGGGACTCCGTCGACCTCGATCTCCACCTCCAGCATGTGGTGGGTGAGTTCGTGGTGCACGGCCACTTCCGTCAATGCCCGCTCCTCGTAGGTCACGTCCCGCGCGCGCAGGACCGTGACGTCGATCGCAAGCCGTTGGCGCACCACGTCATCCGACGACCACTGCCCGGGGCCGCCCAGCAGACCACGTCGGGTCAGCCCCTCGCCACCCGGAACGGCAGTGGTGTCGAGCACCGTACGACCGTCAACACGCCCTGTCATCCGGAATCCTCACATTCAAACAGTAGCGAAAGGATCACAGCGAAACACACCGAACATTTCCAACAAATCTTCCAACGGTCATTGCCGGTCCTCATTGGAGCTGAAATTCTCTGCATTGGCGAACTCGCACCGAAGCAAGAGGAAAGAAACCATGAGGAAATTGCCCACCATCATCGCGTGCGCCGCGATACTCGCCGCACTGTCCGCCTGCACTCCGGGCGAAGAAAATTCTCCGCCGCCAAAACAGGACGCGACCGCTGATTCGACTCCGAGTACCGATTCAAAGCCCAGTGCCGATCCGAAGCCGGACGGGACATCAAAGGCCGGCGAAACAAGCGATCCAGATTTCAGCAATATACCCGAATTCAAGGAAGCCGTGGCCGAAGCCGCGAAGAGGGAATCGGGCGGGGACGGGCAACTTCGTGGGCGGTCACTGAAGATACCGACCGGCGGTCCGCGGAACCAGTTGGACTTCGAGGGGGACCCTCCGTCCAAGGAGAACCCGGGAGCGGTCTTCTCGGTTTCCGAGTACAAGCGGATAGCGAAGCTGCCCAGCGCCGACTTCATCGAACTCCGCAGGAAGGTGCTCGGCAGTTCGGCCGGGAATCCCGTCAAGGCCAGCTTCTACAGCAACGGCTGCACCAAGGTACCCAGCATCCTGCTCACGGAGAAGGACTGGCAAGCGTGCGCGCAGCACGATTTCCGGTACACCGTGGGGCCCAACACCATCAAGGACGCGGACGAACGCCGGGCGGACGAGATCGACGCGGACACCGACCTGGAGAAGAACGCGGAGTATTTCCTCCTCCGGAAATCCCAGCCATTCTTCAGTGCGCTCCGGGCCGCCGGACTTTCCAACTACTTCGCGACGCCGACCACGGGCGAGGAAATCAACGACATCAACAGCGTCATCGTTTCTCACGTGCCCGCCTGACCGGCCCCCGGAGTCCTCGGCGCGTTCCCGTCACACAGCGCCGAGGACCTTCAGCAGGTTCCACAGGGCCGGTGCCGTCATGCGCCGGTCGAAGGCCACGTACTCCGGTTGGACGTCGTGGGGCGCCCACTTCATCTTGTACGCCAGCTGACTGCGCGACGGGTAGAGGATCCGGTCGTTGCCCGCGGCGAGGGCGAGCCCCCTGGAGAGCAGACGGTTCGCGGTGGTCTGCTCCCTGAGGGGGTCCAGCCCAGCGAGCGGGGTCAGACCGAGGTGCAGCCAGGCGGCCCCCTCCCGCTGGAAGGTCTCCAGGGCCGTGAGGTTGAGCAGTTCGGTGGTCCCCACGGGTGCGTCCGGCATCCGCCGGGTACGGTCCACGATCCAGCCGGGCTGCGTCCCGTAGGCGGGGTAGTAGCTGGCGTAGGCGACGATCCGGCCGCGGTGGCGCGCGACGAACACCCTCGCGAGCAGGACCCCGGGCTCCTCGCGCTCCCCGATGAAGAAGGCGAACTCCTTCACCCCCTTCCCCTTGCCCCGCAGCCAGAACGCGTCGACGGCGTCCAGGGCAGGGCCCACCGGGAATTCCTTTGCCACCTCTTCGGCCGCGACACCCTCGCGGCGGGCCCTGGCGGTGTTCTGCCTGACTTTCGCCAGGGCGCGTCCCCGGAGACTGAACGCGGTCAGGTCGATGCTGTACGAACTCCCGATCTGGTTGACCGCGAATCCCCGGCGGGCGTACGTCTGCGCGTCGTGGCCCCGGATTTCGGTGACGGTGAGAGAGCGGGAACACCTCGCCTCCCGTGCCCGGAACTCGTCGAGAAGGTGTACGCGGCGATCCGCGGGCGCCAGCGGATTTCCGAGCAGGACCGTGTGTCGCCCGAAGGCGGCGTACGCGACGATTCCCGGCGTCTCCACCCCCCGGTAGTAGCGCATGGTGCTGTTCAGCGTGAGGAAGCCGCTGGGGTTGTCCGAATGTGCCCGCAGGTGTTCCACGACCTCGTGGAACCGGGGGGACTGCGACATGATGCGTGTGCTCCGTGTTGACGGGCCCCCGGCGGGACCTTCCGCGGGTCAGGGGTGCGACGGCTTGCAGAGGATCCGGGCCCCCGCGAAGAGGGACTCCATGATCGTCTGCACGTTGTCCTCCAGCGTGCGCTGGGCCAGCGGATCGAGCAGGGGAGCGAGGCTGGCGACCCCGAAGTCGAACTCGGCGCTGAACTGCACGCGGGCGCCGGCGGCAGCGGGCAGCACCCGCCAGCCGCCCGTGAACGTGTCGAAGTCTCCCTGGAGCTGGGTGAACCTGGCGGTCATCCCGTCGTGGTCCAGTTCGTCCTGCTCGCTCCAGGTGAGCGTTCCGTTGCGGAAGTCCACCTCCCAGTGGCTCGCCAGGGTGTGCGGCAGCAGGGACTGCTCGACTTCCACGGCCCGCACGTGGGGGGCGTGCTGCGGGTACTGGGTGAAGTCGGTGACGCGTGCGAAGGCGTCACGGGGCGTGACGTCCGGGAGCAGTGCTTCGATGAATACCCGCGGCATAACGGGGGCTCCTCTGTGGGTGGGGTGTGTTCTAGCCACGCGCGGGGTAGCGCTCGGTCAAGGCGTCGAGCGATTCCTCCCATGCGCGCAGCAGCTGGGCGAGCTCGTCATCCGTGAGCAACGCGGGCGGGGTCAGCCGCAGGGTCTCGCTGGAGTTGAAGGAGTGGTTCACCAGAACGCCTCGGTGCAGCAGTTCGAGGACGGCGTCCGCCGTGACGTCCGGTGAGACGAATTCGATGCCCCACAGCAGTCCTTCGCCCCGTACTTCGACGACGAGGTGCGGGCAGCGGGACCGGCACGCCTCAGTCAGCGCCAGCTGGATCATGGGGCCCAGTCGGGCGGACCGCTCGGGAAAGGACTCGTGCTCGGCGACCTCGATCGCGGCCTTCGCGGCGGCCATGGCCAAGGGTGAAGCCGCGAAGGTCGAGGTGTGGAGGTAGGGGTCCTTGTCGAAGGCCTCGTAGACCTCCTGACGGCACACGACGGCCCCGACGGGCACGACGCCACCGCTCAGGCCCTTGGCGACCAGCATGACGTCCGGGGTGACCCGGTCCCGGTCGGCGCCCCACCACCGGCCGGTGCGGCCCAGGCCGGTGAGCACCTCGTCCAGGACGAGGAGGGCTCCGTGGGAGCGGCACAGGCTCGCGGCCTCGGCGAGGTAGCCGTCCGGGGGGAGGCGGACGCCGTTCTCGCCCTGGACGGGTTCCACGAACAGGCAGGACGTTCCGGGGTGTTCCTCCAGTGTCCGTTCCAGGGCCCGCGCGTCGCCGAACGGGATCGTGGTGACATCCGGCAGGAGCGGGCGGAACGGGGCCTGGTACATGTCCCGTGCCGTGAGGCTGAGGGCTCCCATGCTCTTGCCGTGGAACCCGCCGTGGGTGGTGACGAGGTGGTGCTTGCCGAGGGTCCGTGCGATCTTGATCGCGGTCTCGGTGGCATCGGCCCCCGAGAGCACGAAGTGCACGCGCTCCATGCCCGGGGGGCTGATCCGCAGGAGTGCCTCGGCCGCTTCGGAAGCCAACGGATCGAGCAGGAGCCGGGTCGACAAGGGGTGCTTGCGAGCCTGCTCGACGACCGCCCGAACCACTTGAGGGTGGGTCGCACCGTGCAGGAAGGTTCCGTAGCCGCCGCAGTTGAGGAACTCCCGGCCGTCGGCGGCCCAAACCGTGGCGCCGTGCGACCTGATCTCCACACCGGATCCGAGGACCTGGGCGAGCGCCGCCCTGCCCCTGCTGACGTACCGGCGGTGCCGGGCGATGGCGAGGGCGGACACCTCGTCCGCGGGGAGCGTCTTCTGCATGTGCCGGTCTCCTTCGCGCGCGCTCAGATGCCCAGGGGTACGTGCCAGGGGACGATCGGGGATTCGCCGGAGGCCTTGGCCCACTGGGAGAATCCGGTGTCGAAGACGGCGGCGCGCGGCTGCACTTCCGTGGCGATGCTGATCCCCTGCAGGTGCGTGGCCATGAGCACCGGGAAGTTCGCCTGTCCGAAGGGTCCTCCGGTGAGGCCCGTGCCGCCGTGGGTGGGCAGGCCGGGAGCGAATCCGACGTGCGAGTCGTTGATCTTGAGCAGTCCGCCGTTGTTGACCTGCGAGCAGAACCGGGCGATCAGATGCTGGTCCTGGGTCCACAGCGAGTTGCGCAGGCCGTACGAGTTGGCGTCGATGAAGGCCAGCACTTTGTCCACGTCGGCGGCTTCGGTCTCCGTGGGCACCACCACCGGCAGCAGGGGGAAGAAGGTCTCCTCCCGGACCGCCGGAACGCGGTCGGCCGCGTCCAGACCGTCCACGCGCAGCACGGTGGGCTCGATGAACACCCCGGTGGGCGAGGGCGCGCCCGTGTGGTCCATGCGGTCTCCGCCGGTGATGAGTTCGGCCCCGTCGGAAACGGCCTGCTGCAGCACGGTGAAGAACTCGTGGCTCTTGAGGACCGGGGTCAACACCGTGTCGGGATCCTCGGGGTACCCGGGCCGTATGTCGCCTAGGAGTCCGACAAGCAGGGCCAGTAGTTCGCCCGCGACGTCCGGATGGACCACCGCGTACTTCGGGACCATGCAGATCTGCGTGGATCCGTAGAAGCACTCGGCGAGCGCGCGGGCCGCCATCGGCAGGTCGGCGTCCTTCCAGACCAGGATGCCGTCGTTCCCCGCCAGTTCCAGGATCGGCTTCTTCCCCCGGACCGCGCATTCCGCACCGAGCTTCAAGCCGCGCTCGCTGCTGCCCACGAAGAAGATGTCGTCGACGAGGGGACTTTCGAGCCACTGCTGCAGCACGGCCTCCGAGGGGCTGCACACGAGGTTCAGCACACCGGGCGGTGCGTCGAACTCCTCCAGGATCGGTGCGACGATGTCGCGGTAGATGAAGCTCACTCCGAGCGGCACGGTGCGGGGAATCTTGACCACGAGCGAGTTCCCCGCGATCAGCGCCCCCAGCCCCAGCACGGACACGGAGGTCGCTGCGTTCTGCGGGGGGTTGAGGCACACGACGCCGTCGGGCTTGCGCACCAGGCGCAGGGTGCGCTGGTCCACCGACCGCTCCCGCTCCAGCTCGTGCACATTGCTGCGGAGGGTTTCCTCGCTGGAGCCCCCCAGGATCCCGGAAACCTCCCACTCGGCCAGTCGGCGGGGATGGCCCTCGCCGATCAGGATCTCGACGAGTTCGTCGGCCCGGCGGGCCATCTCGCGGTGCACGGCCAGGCCGAACGCGTACCGGACGTCCAGGGGGACGGCCGCCCAGTGCCGCTGGGCGGCGGAGGCGGCCAGCAGGGCCGCCTCGCCCTGCGCGACGGACGTCGTACCGACTCGCCCGGTCACCCTCGGGTCCACCGGTTCGAACGCGACTCGTCCGCTCTCCAGTTCACGCTTGCACCGTAAGGCTCCGAACATGTCATCGAACAACGCGCTCGCGCGTAGGGAGTACACCCAACCCTCGGGCTGCACGTCACGTCCTGCGATGAACGGAGGGTAGGACTTCATGGTGTTCCCGTCTGTCTGTCGATTCTGTCTGTCAATGGATGCCTTCGGGCCGCGGCGATGGGCGTTGGTGCTTCGCCGGTGCCCGTCGAGCGTGTGGCTAGGACGGCAGCGCACTGGGAACCGCCGTCGCCGGTCCGGTACCGGTTCCCTCCCGCACCGGCCGGGCGGCCAGCCCCTCGCCCTCCACGTCGATCCTCGGCACTATCCGGTCGAGGAAACGCGGAAACCACCAGGCCGCCTTCCCCAAGAGCGCCATCACGGCCGGCACCAGTGCCATCCGCACGACGAAGGCATCGACGAGCACGCCGACCGCCAGGGCGAAGCCGATGGGTTGGACGATCGGATCGTGACCGAAGACGAAGCTGCCGAAGACCGAGACCATGATGAGCGCGGCCGCGGTCACGACCCTCGCTCCGTCGGCGAACCCCGCGATGACCGCTGCCCGGGGGGTGGCACCGCGGTCGTATTCCTCCTTCATGCGGGAGACCAGGAACAGCTCGTAGTCCATGGCCAGTCCGAAGAGGACGCCGATGAGCAGGATGGGCAGGAAGGCGACGACGGGGCCCGTCTTCGGCACGTCGATCGCCTGCGTGAACCAGCCGATCTGGTAGACGGCGACCACGGCGCCGGCCGTCGCGGCCACGCTGAGCAGAAAGCTGAGGACGGCCTTCAGGGGGATCAGCAGTGAGCGGAACGCGAGGGAGAGCAGGACCAGTGCGATTCCCGCGATGGTGAGGACGAAGGAGGGAAGCGCGCCTCCGAGCTTCTCGGCCACGTCGATGTTGGCCGCCGTGCTGCCGGACACGAGCATGTCCACTCCGGCCCGGCCCAGTTGTGCGCGCTGGCCCCGGATGTCGGCGATGAGTGCGGCGGTGGTGCCCGAATCGGGCCCGTCCATCGGGATGACCGGGATGACGGCCAGCTTGCCGCTCCTGTCCAGGGTGGGCGGGAGCACGGTCGCGACACCGCGTTGCAGGGGGAGCCGGTCGGCGATGAGCTGGATGGTGAGGTCGGGCCGAGGAGTGCCGCCGGCATCGACGACGGCGAGCAGCGGGCCGTTGAAGCCCGGCCCGAAGGCCTGGCTCACCAGGTCGAAGGCCCTGCGCGCAGTGGTGCTCTGCGCGTACGAGCCAGCACTGGGCAGGCCGAGCCGCAGGTCCCTCGCGGGAAGGGCGAGGACCGCGGTGCCGGCGAGACAGACCAACAGGACGATGAGCGGACGCCGTACTACGACCCGTGCCCAGCGTTCGCCGAGCCGGGGCCGCGGATCGCCGTTTCGGCGGAGTTTGGGCGGCCGGGCCTGGCCGACCGAGCGCCCGGCGAAGCCCAGCAGGGCGGGCAGGAGCGTGACCGCGGAGAGCACGGCGAGGACGACGGCCGCCGCGGCCGAGGCTCCCATGACGGTCAGGAAGGGAACGTCCGCGACGGCCAGACCGGCCAGCGCCGCGACCACGGTGGCGCCGGCGAAGACCACGGCGCTTCCCGCCGTCCCGTTGGCCCGTGCGGCCGCCTCGCCGGGTTCCATTCCGGCGGCCAGGTTCTGCCGGTGCCGGGAGACGATGAACAGGGCGTAATCGATGCTGACCGCCATGCCGATCATCACCGCGAGTACCGGCGCGGTGGAGATGATCTCGAACCGGCTCGTCAGGGCGAGCAGTGCGGTGATGCCCGCGCCCATGCCGAAGAGCGCGGTGAGCATCGGGAGTCCGGCGGCGACCAGCGAGCCGAAGGTGACCAGCAGGACCAGAACCGCGACGCCCACACCGACAGCTTCGCCGCCCTCCACCTCCACGGTCGGGGTGTACGCGTCCCCGCCGAACTCGACCCGCAGGCCGGCGGCACGGGCGGAGTCGGCGGCCGCTCGGACGGCGTCCTTCGACCCCTGCCCCAGGTCCTTGGTGCTCAGGCCGAACAGGACCTGGGCGAGCGCGATCCTGCCGTCCTGCGACACCGCCTTCGTCGCGAACGGTTCCTGGGCCGCGAGGACGTCCCGGGTCCGACCGATGGCCGCGACCGCGTCCTGGATCGCCTTGCGGTTCTTCACCGAGGACACAGTGTCGCCCGGCGGGGCCGCGAAGACTACCTGCGCGGAGGAGTTGGAGAACTCGGGCAAGGTGAGGGCGAGCCGGTCCAGCGCGGTCTGCGCCTCGGTCCCCGGCACCCGGAATTCCTCGCTCGTCCTGCCGCTGAACAGCGCCGCTGACGTTCCCGCCCCTAGCAGTACCACCAGCCAGATCGCCAGGACGACGAATCGGCGCCGGTGGCACGACCGGCCCAGACGGTAGAGGAACGTGGACATCGGCGATGCCTCCATGGGGCATGTGGGCGCTCCTGTGGAATGCCCTACGGGGTTCGTGAGCCCTTGTCGTCACCTCCCCTCCGATCGCGGCCCGCGGTGGGGGACCCGGCCGTGCGGCGGGGTAGCGGGGAGCGACTCTGGCCGTCCCAGCCAGACCCCCGCCCTCCCGCCACCGGCCAGCAGGCGCAGGAAAGCGGCCGCTGAGCGCCGAAGGCGCCTCTTCCGGGGCCGCCAGGCGACGGCGATCTGGGTCAGGGCGAGAGTCGCGGCCAGCGCGAGATCGACCAGCAAGTAGTTGGTCACCTAGTGCTTCCGGGTGGGGAGGGAATTCCGCGGGGGCACGGGTGGGCACCTGTACCGCAGGGCCCGGACGTTCTGTAATGGGGAGGGCGGATCGCCCCCGTCCACCGCAACCGACCCGACAGGACCACACGACATTGAGCCTGCTCCCGCATATCGTGTACACCCTCAATTGCAGTGATTGTGCCGTCCCTTATCGGTTCTTGTCGGAAGACGGCATCGTCGAGGAAGCGCTGTTTCCCGAACGCGAGGTCCCGCCCTACTGGGCGAGACAGCTGGCCCAGGACGGCTGGGTCGTGGGCAGGCGGCACCTGTGCCCGCCGTGCGCGGTGGCCGAGGGCGATGCCTTGGTCGAACTCCTCGCAACCATGTCCGCCGGGCCCGCGGACAGTCCGGTCACCCGGGACGCGGACTGATCCCGTGGGCCTGGGGGGGCGGGTACCTGATACCCGCCCGACTCCATCCACCGCGTCGCGGGGCACTGCCCTACTGGGGCATCAGGACGGTGTCGATGACGTAGACGTTGGCGTTGGCCGTCTTCACGTTGCCGCAGAGCACGTTCGCGGTGCCGTTGACCTGGAAGGCCTGACCGGAACCGGTCGTCGTGATCCTGCTCTTGGCCAGGGTGTCGAAGGAGCCCTTCTCCAGCTGATTGGGAGTCAGCTTCTGGCTCACGACGTGATGGGTGAGGACCTTGGTCAGCATCGCCTTGTCGGCCAGGACCTTGTCGAGGTCCGCCTTCGGGATCTTGGCGAAGGCGTCGTTGGTCGGGGCGAAGACGGTGATGCCCTTGGCGCTGTTGAGGGTGTCGGCCAGACCGGCCTGCTTGACTGCGGCGACCAGGGTGGACAGCGCCGGGTTGTTGGAGGCCGCGGTGGCCACCGGGTCCTTGGCCATCCCGCTGAAGCTGCCCGCGCCTGCCGCAGGCATCGCGCTGCAGGCCGGACCGAAGGGCATGTCCATGCCTGCCATGGACGCGTCCTGGGGAGGCGCCGCCGCGGGGTCCGCCACCTTGCTGTCGGCCGCACCGGCCGCCGTGCCCGTACCGGAATCTGAGCAAGCGGTGAGGGAGAGGGTCAAAGCGACCACCGAGGCGAGGCCACAGGCGGTACGGCGGATACTCGAGGTGCTGGGCATGATCGGATCATCCTTGTTCGGGGATCTATGTCGGCGGTGCGCCCGCGGGGCGGGCCGGGACCCGTCGCGATCCCGGCCCGCAGCGGTTCACTTCTGCCAGCCGGTCCAACCGCCGTTGTTCATGCGCTGGCGGTACCAGTAGTTGCCGTCCATCCCCGTGACGGCGACGGTCGGGTTCCAGGTCTTGTTCCCGGATATCTCCACCTTGCTCCGGGCCTTCCCGCCCATCGACTGCCAGTTGGACCAGCCGCCTTCCGGAGCGTTGTAGCGCGTCCAGACCTCACGGTTCGTCCCGACGACGAACACCTGGCGCTGCCCGTTGGGGTAGGTCTGCCAGGACTCGCCGTACTCACAGATGTAACTGCCGCCCAGGCCGCCCGACACCTGGCAGGCCTGTGGGCTGGTGGAGGCCTGTGCCGGGCCCGCGGTGACCAGACCGGTCAGTGCCGCGCCGGCCAGGGCGAGCGTCGTGGCCGCGAGGGCCGGTTTACGGAAGATGGAGAAGGCCATGAGGGACTCCCGGTTCCAACACGTTGTCGTCGAAGGCCGGGCGGCCGCTCCGCCCGCCTCCCCGAGGGGGTGGGGCGCCGGAGAAGCCGGCGTGCGGACCGCCCGGCTGGACCGGAGTATTCCAGCGCTCGCAAACAATTCCTTAAGAGACCACTAACCGTGCCCCATTACCGCCCGGCCGGGACGGTTAATCCAGTCGGGGCGGAGCGGACCCCTTGTCAGGAATTCGGAGAACCTATGCTCGCTCTGGGTTCTGGTCGGACGAAAGCGAGAACACGAATGGAATTCCGGTTACTGGGTACCGTTGCCGTGGCGACGGGCGGCGGAAGCCTCCTGCCCCTCGGTCCCGCCAAGCGCCGCAGCCTGCTGGCCGTGCTGCTCCTGCACCCCAACGCTCCCGTCACCATGGGGCGCTTGACCGAGGCACTGTGGGACGAGGAGCCGCCCCGGCACTGCAGGACGATGGTGCAGGGGCACGTGTCCCGGCTGCGGGCGGTCCTCGCGGAACACGGGGCGCAGGCCCACGGCGTCGCACTGGTCACGGAGGGGCAGGCCTACGCCCTGCGCCTGCCCGAGGCACTCGTCGATGCCCACCGCTTCAGGGACCTCCTCCAGGCGTCCCGTGGGCACCAGGACCCGGCCGACGCCGTCTGCGGGCTGCGGGCTGCGCTGTCCCTGTGGCGGGGACCGGCTCTCGACGGGACCCTGCCCGGACCGCTGTTGGAGACGGCGGCCCATACGCTCGACGAGCTGCGGCTGACCGCCGTCGAGGAACTGGCCGCTGCCCACGGACGGCTCGGCCAGCACGCGACGGCCGCGGCCGTCCTGCGGGCCGAGGCAGCGCTTCAACCGCTGCGCGAGCCGCTGGCCGCTGCGTTGATCCTGGCCCTGGGCAAGGCGGGCCGGACGTCGGACGCCCTGGACTGGTACCACCGCACGCGTCGGCTCCTGGCCGACCAGCTCGCCGTCGACCCCGGATCCGTACTCACCGATGCCTACGCCGCTCTCCTCAGCGCCGATGCCCAGGCGTCACCACCCGTGCGGGGCGCGGCGCCGGGACGGCACCAGTCGGCACAACCGGTCCCCTCCGGCTCCGAGGGGACCGAGGAGACCTCCCCGTCCTGTCCCCCTCCCCCGCACACGGCCGTGCCCCGGCTCCTGCCGGGCCGCCCCCGGGGCTTCAGGGGGCGCTCCCGTGAGCTGGCCGCGATCGACCGGGCCGCCACCGGCGATCATGGCCCCGTCATCATGCTCACCGGCGGCGCGGGCGTCGGCAAGACGGCCCTCGCCGTGCGCTGGGGTCACCAGCGGTCCGCCGACTACCCCGATGGATGTCTCTTCGCCGACCTGCACGGTCACAGCACGCTCCCGGAGCGGGAGACCGGCGCCGTCCTGCGCGATTTCCTGCTCGCGCTCGGTGAGCCGGCCGACCGGATACCGGTCTCGCCCGAGGCCCGGGGAGGCCGCTACCGCGAGCTCACCGCCACCCGCCGGATGCTCGTCGTCCTGGACAACGCGCGGGACGTCCACCGGATCCGCCCCCTGATGCCGGGCGGAGCGCACTGCGTGACCCTCGTCACCGGTCGTGGCCGACTGGGCGAGCTGGTCGCCTCCGACGCCGCCCGTCTCGTCCCGGTCGGGCCGTTGACCGCCGAGGACTCCACCGTCCTGCTCTCCGAGGTGCTCGGATCCGGTCCGGTGGACGCCGAGCCCGCGGCCGCCGCCCGGATCGTCCGTCTGTGCGAGGGCCTGCCCCTCGCCCTGCGCGTGGCCGCGGCACGGGTCGCGACCCGCCCGCACCAGGGCCTGGCGGCCTTCGCCGGGGAACTCTCCGATGAGGACTCCCGGCTCGATCTCCTGACCATCGGGGACACCGGCGTCGCCGCCGCACTCGGCCTGACGGTGTGCCACCTCCCGGAACCGGCCCGGTACGTGTTCCACCGGCTCGGACGGCACACCGGAGCCGTCCTCGACACCCGTACCGCAGCCGCGCTCGCCGACTGCCCGCCCAGCCAGGCATCCATGGCCCTGGACCAACTGGCGGCGGCCCGGCTCATCACCGAGACGAGCCCGCGGGCCTACGTCCTTCACGACCTCGTGCGACTCTACGCCCGCACCCTGGCCCCGTATCCGTCGCTGCGGCACACCGGTACGGTCGCCGGTACCCCCGCCGCACCGCGCCGCCGGACGCACACGCGCGTGCTCCTGCGTCCCGCCAACTCGCGGGGCGCCTCCCCCTACGGTCCGCGCTGCTCTTGCGGCGGCCCGCGGCGTGGCCGGACGGGCGGCGTCACGCGTACCGCGCCGACCGGCGGCCCCTGCGCGTCGGACGCGCGGAGTGCCTACGAGGCACCCGTAGGCACTCCTACGCCACTTGAAGGCGGGTGACGGCCCACGTTTCCTCATGCGGTGAGCATCCGGCGACCGTCCGGATCTCCCTGACGAAAGGGAAGGCACTCCTTGATATTGTCCCCTCGAGATCTGCTGGCCAGCCGTTTCGGCAAGGCCGTCACCGGCGCCTGCCTCGTGCTCACCGGGGCCGTCGTGGCAAACGGACTGGGCTGCTCCGATTCCACCCGCGCCCGTGACGCGGTGTCACTGCCCGGAGTGGGCGTTCCGGATACGGAACTTCCCGGGGAGTACGACCACTGGTACCCCGATCTGCCCGCCGAGGCCGGGCAGAAGCCTCCGGCGCAGGACCGGGGCACCGGCGCCGGGACGCCGGACGCCTCCGGCACGCCCGCCGCTCAGGACCCCGCCCAGAACGCCGAGGGACCCCTGCCCGGCGGTCCCGCCGGGCAGATGACGCCGGTCACCACCCCTGGCGGCCTGCCCCCGGAGGCGGCCCACGATCCTTCGCCCTCCGGCTCCGAGCCGCCGTCGTACGGCTACGGCACGGGCGCACTCAACTCGGCGTTCACGAATCCCGGCACCCGCGAGACCTACGTGGATGCCCCGGCCGCACCGGAGGCCCCGCATCACCTGTCCCTCTCGGAGATCGTGCGCACCTGGACGCCCCTGGTCGAAGCGCCGGAATGGGCCATAACTCCCCCCAAGTTCCCGGCACCTGCGGCCGCCCCGTTCTTCAGCCGGCCCGCGAGTCCGCACTGGCCCGCGCACTAGCACGACGGGACTCCGCCGGGGGCGGTGATCCCGTCACCGCGGTGTGACCGCCCTGGGAGCGGGGCGTCTTCGCCCCCACCCGGCGGGGCTCGATGGTGCGCGGGTCCACCGCTTCGCCGGGGGCTCCCTCCTCGTAGAGGCCGTCCGGTTCGGTGTCGCGGTCGTGCGGGAGCAGGAAGAAGACCCGTCGGAGCTGGAGGCCGCTGTCGGGGTCGGCCTCGGCGTGTTCGTCGAGCTCCGTGTAACCGATCATGCGTCCGTCCCGGGCGTAGCGCGGCCTGCCGCGGCGCCGGGCGGTCTTGTCGAGGGCCTGGCGAACGTAGTCGAGACACTCGGGGTCCTCCAGCCACACCACGGCGCTTTCGTTGCGGAGATCGCGCTCGTTCAGCAGCGAGCTCATGGCTGCGGCCCCTTTCGTTGTCGGTGGCCGGTCTCGGCCCTGGCGGATAGGAAGGACAGCGCCCCGTTCAGGGGTCCGGTGCTCATCGTAGGGACCGCTCCGGCTCGCGCGCGGGCGGCCTGGTCTAGACATCTTCGGGCCGCAGTTCGTCGTCGGCGAGCAGGGCCAGCCCCGGGTAGTACTTCTTGCCGCTGGACTTCATCATGTCCGCGGGCGAGGTCATGGAGAGTTCCTGACGCACCCGGGTCGCGAAGGCGCGGGCCGTGGCGGGCCGGATTCCCTCTCCCGCGTGGCACCAGGTGCTGTAGGCGCCGTAGAGGAGCCCTTGCTCGACCTTGAGGTCGCCGGTCCTGCGGCCCGGACTGGTGCCGGTGCCGGTGCCACAGCATTCCGTGAGGAAGCGCCCGATGTGGTCCTCCGTCGTCGCGTACGCCTGTGTGGCCGCGCGTACGGAGACGGGTCCCGTGAGCGGGTCACGGGTGGCGAGGTAGCGCCGCGCTCCCTCTACGAGCCAGTGCAGGATTCCGGGGCCCTCGCTGTCGACGAGTTCCTTGGCCAGGTTGTCGATCTTGTGCGCCGCGGGCACCACGCGTTCGAACGGGATGAGCCTGATCCGGCGCCAGAAGGCGTGCCCGCCCGAGGCGACCTCCGGGCGGTGGTTGCCCAGGAGCCACAGCTTGTGCGTGGGGGTGAACGAGAAGAAGTCCTGGCGCATCCGGCGCGCCATGATCCGATCCCCTCCGGTCAGGAGCTTGACGCGGGACTCATCGAACTTGTCGTTGGGCTTGAGTTCGCTGCACACCACGATGCGCCGGCCGTGGAGTTCGGTCAGCTCGGTGGAGTGCTCGGAGAACTTGCCCTTCTCCATCAGGAATCCGGGCGGCGCGGCTTGCGCGTAGTCACCCAGGATCTGGGTCATCACGTCCAACAGGACCGACTTGCCGTTCGCTCCGGTCCCGTAGAGGAACGGCAGGACCTGCGCCCCGACGTCCCCGGTGATGGAGTAGCCGAGCAGGAGGTGAAGGAACCGGATAGTCTCCGCGCCCTTGGCGTCCTCTCCGAAGGTGTCCGTCAGGAACCGGTGCCAGCGCGGGGTTTCGATCTCCTCGGGGGCGACCCTGGTGGCCCGCGAGTGCATGTCACGTTCCGGGTCGGGCTTGCGCAGCCGCCCGGTGTAGAGGTCCACGACGCCCGCCGGGGTGCACAGGGCGTAGGGGTCGCCGTCCAGGACGTCGGGGTCGAGGGCGAGAGCCGGTGAGGCCTTCGCCTGGGTCAGCATCGCCTTGATGCCGGGGGTCGACATCGAGCGCCGCCGGTGCAGGAGCAGGTCACGGTCGCTGAAGAGCCCGGTGGGGTCGGTCACCGGCATCTGCTCGGCCATGTCGCCCGCCGCCCATACCGCGGCTTTCTCTCCCCCGGTCCGCTTCCACCGGTACTGGCTCCAGTGGTACCACCCCAGCCCCTCCACGTGACGGAACCGGTCCCCGTACATGACCGCGAAGAGCTTCGCGTTCCCCCGGTCGCTGAGCAGGCCCGGGAGCTGCCCGTCCCGGGCGGCCGGCCCGTTCGCGGGAATCGTGTGCCACGGGGCGGACGGGTTCGCGGCCCGGGTCCGGCCCTCGAGGTCGAGCATCTGCCGGGCGGCGGCAGTGGCGTCGAAATGCGGGCCGTCGGCGCTGCTCATGGGCGTCCTTTGAGGGGGAGCGGCCGGCGGAGACCGGCGGACAGGGCGGAGTTGATGATGGCAAGGCTCCGGTGGCCCTGATCGGGGCGGGCCGTGTCCGCGGCCGCGGTCAGGAGTTCCCGCGCCCGGGCACCGGTGAGGTGGCCGGCCGCGACGAGGCCTCCGGCGGTGTAGCCGGCGCGGTTGAGCTTCTCCGTGAAACCCGCACCCCGCGGAACGGTTCCGCACCTCTGCACCTCGGCCAGCAACGGGTCGAGGAGACGCCGTGCCGCCGTTTCCCGACCGCTCCTCACGGGGCGGACCGCCGAGGCGGGGGGGCGGGCCAGGTCCCCGTCGGCGACGTCCCCCGTCCGGGCGAGTTCGACGACGTGCCCCGTCCGGGCCAGTTCGGCCGCGAGCCACCCGGGCAGCCTGGCAGGCGTCCGTGCGGGGCCGACGGGTTCGTATCTGCCTGCCCGGGTACGGGTGGCGGGGGCGACGATGTACCCGCCCGCAGCCCGTACGTCGACCTGCCAGGCCAGTGCCACCTTGGGGCTCGACCCCGTGGAGGAGCGGTAGCCCACTCCCGGCCCGGTGGTCCGGTACCAGATGTGCATGCCTCCTGAGGGGGTCCGGACCCGCAAGGTGGTCTCGTCCTTCGCCGGGTCCTGCCTGCCCCGGTAGGCGGCGAGCAGGGCCAGTGTGTCGAAGCCCGAGGCCAGGCCCGTCAGGTTGACCTCCGGGGGGATGCCGATGCCGGGGAGGAGCCGTTCGCGGCCGGGTATCTCGGTGCCGTGCGCGTCGACGTCGAGCACGACCAGCCCTCCGGGACCGCAGGAGACGCCGACACCGAAGGCGGAGCCCTCTCCCCACCAGACCGCCAGCCGGGCCGCGTCGGTGGTCGCCGCGTGGAAGCCGTGGCACCACCGGCCGGCGTCCCTGCAGGGGCAGGCCCCCGGTGGATGGGAATGCTCCCTGCACGAGGCGCAGTTGGCCGCGGGGGTTTTGCGGCCTGGCGCCAGCGGATGGACCGGCCACCCCTGGGACGCGCACCACATCGCGACCTCGAGGGGGCTCGTGCTGCCCGAGGGGGCTGTTCTCGTGGTCTCACCCTGGCCTGACACGCGGATCGTCCTTGTCGAGGGACCCGGCAGCTGATCCGAACCTTAGGAAAACGTGCTGGTCAAAGAGCCAGAACGGGCGAAGGAGGGACTGAAGGGACCGACTTTTCACATGAGATGGCGAGCGTACCCCAGTTGGGGGGCGCTCCAATGGGCCACCGTCCGTTTTTCGCGGGCTCTCAGGCGTCAGGGACCCGGGAGGGGGACTGGCCGGGCGTTGCACCTTCTTGCCCATCACGGCAAAACACCAGCTCAAAAGGTAATTGACTAGCTGAACGAGGGACTGAAGGGACTCAGAAGACCCAGTTATGCGCTCTCCGTCAGCAGTCGCGTGGAGGGGATCTGCACCGCGCGCGGGCCCGACCCCATGCACACAGCCGACCGATACTGATGAATTCGGTCCCTTCGGTCCCTCGCCGCACTGCTGGAACGGCTCTGACCTGTGGATTTTCATGGCAGTTCGAGTGAGGGACCGAAGGGACACCGGGAGCGGCCGGGTGGGGGAACGGCACAGCGGCCAATCGACACCCTTCGAAGAAGGGCGCGTTGGAGCCGCGGGATCGGGGAGGCACCTGGAGACACCCCCTACTGCCTTGGCACCGGGTGTTTTTGAAGGTTGCCTGTCAGGTCCCAGCTCCTGGTACGGCCGTGCCGCGCCGGCCCCCGTGCAAGCGGGCCGGCGCGGGCCGCCGCCAACCAGAAGGAAGCCGCGGACTCTTGGAGCACCCCCATGGACAAGGCCACGAGTAGCCACTGGGACCGCGTGAGGGCGGCCCCGGCGGAGCCCGTCGACGCGCCCCGCGGGAGCGCACCGGCGGCCACGGTCCTGCCGGACCTCTTCGAGCAGGCCGTGCTGCGCTGGCCGGACGCCATCGCCATTGATCTGCCGCCCTCCTCCGGCAGACTGCGCCGACGCCTCACCTACGCCCAGCTGGGCATCGACGTGGACCTCGTGGCCCGTGCCGTCGTCGCCCTCGTCGGGCAGGGCAGGACCGTCGCGGTCCTGCTGGCACGGAACACGGAACTGCTCTACACCGCGCAGCTCGGAGCGCTGCGGGCGGGCTGCGCCCACGTCTGCGTGGACCCGGTGAGTCCCGACGCGTACGTCATGGAGATCCTCACCGACGCGGCTCCGGCGGTCGTGCTCACTGATCACGAGGGGGAGCTCCGCCTGCGCGGAGCGGGTTTTGCGGGCCGATTACTCAGGGTGGACCAGCCCTGTCCGCTCATGGTTCAGGACCTGCCCGCTTCCCGGGATGCCGATACGCCGGCTTACCTCGTCTACACCTCCGGTACGACCGGGCCGCCCAAAGGCGTGGTGGTCGCCCACCGCGGCATCACCGCACTGATCCGGTCGGACACGGAAGAGTTCGGCCTCGGACCCGGCGACCGGATAGCGCAGGGCTCGTCCAGCGCCTACGACTCCTCACTCGAGGAGACCTGGATGGCCCTGGCGTCCGGAGCGACCCTCGTGGTCATGGACGAGGAAGCGGTCCGCCTCGGCCCCGACCTGGTCCCGTGGCTGCGACGGGAACGCGTCACCGTTCTGTGCCCGCCTCCGACGCTGCTGCGGGCCACCTCCTGCGCCGACCCGCGGACCGAGCTGCCCGACCTCCGGCTCGTCTACACCGGCGGCGAGCCGCTGCCCCCGGACATCGCGGACACCTGGTCCCGCGTACCGCGCCTGGTGAACGGGTACGGCCCCACCGAATGCAGCGTCACCTGCGTCCGGCAGGACGTCGTGCCTGGTGAGCCCATCGCCATAGGACGCCCCGTACCCGGTATGGAGGCCTGGGTCCTCGATGCCGGCCTCCAGCCCGTCGCTCCCGGCGAGCGGGGCGAACTGTGCATGAGCGGCTCGGGACTGGCCCTCGGCTACCTGAACCGGCCCGAACTGACGGCCGAGCGGTTCGTCGAGCACCCGGCCCACGGCCGCCTGTACCGCACAGGAGACCTGGTACACCAGCAACCGGACGGCTCCCTCATCTGCCACGGACGTATCGACGCGCAGGTGAAGCTGCGGGGCCACAGGATCGAGCTGGAAGCTGTCGAAGCCTCGCTCGCCCGCTGCCCCGGCGTCCGCGAAGTCGCCTGCCGGATCCAGGGCGACGGTCCGACGCAGATGCTCGTGGCGCACATCGTGGCCATCGACGGCACCCACCCACCGGATACCCGGGAACTCACCCGGCAGTTGACCTCCCTGCTGCCGCCCCCCATGGTGCCCACGAGATACGGATTCACCCGCGAACTGCCGCGCGGTGGAAGCGGGAAGCTGCGCCGGGAGGTCCTGCCCGATCTGGAGCCTCCCCCGAGCGCCTGCGGTCGCGGCCCGATCGAAGCAAGGAACCGGGCACACCTCGCCGACCCCTGCGCCGACAACGCCGAGGCACGCATCCTGGTCGCCGTGGCCCAGGCGACGGGTGTCCCCGCTCCCGACGCCGACGCCGACTTCTTCCTCGACCTCGGAGGCACCTCCCTGCACGCCGCGCTCCTCGTCTCGCAGTTGCGCACCGATGCCGTCACCTCCTCCCTGGCCGTACGGGACGTCTACGCGGACCGGACCATCAGGCGGTTGGCCGTCACCTCGGAGCAGCGGCGGGCCCGGACCACCTCCGGCTCCCCCGGGCCCGCCCCGGAAGCCACGGCCGCCCCGCCGGCCGAGATGGCGACGGCAAGTGACGTCGCCCGGGCCACCGCGTGGCAGAGCGCCTGGGTGGCCAGCGAACTCCTCCTCCTGTCGGTGCCTGCCTGTCTGTTCGCCTTCTGGGCGCTGCCCCTGCTCCTGCTCCGGTTCGGCCCGCTGCCCCTGCTCCTGCTGGCGCCTCCGCTGCTCACTGCCCTCAGCCCCTTCCTCGTACCCCCGGCATTGCTCCTCGCGGTGGCGGCCAAAAGGCTTCTGGTGGGCCGGTACGTGGCGGAGACCGTCCCTGCCTGGAGCGGCCGGGCGATGCGCATGTGGGCGGTCCGCCAGACCGTGCGCCTGGTGCCCTGGCGCACGATCGCGGGCACGGAGTACCAGTCCATGGCTCTGCGCCTGCTCGGGGCCCGCGTCGGTTCCCGCGTCCACGTCCACCGCGGCGCGGACCTCACCCAGGGCGGCTGGGACCTGCTCGACATCGGTGACGACGTCAGCATCGGGCAGGACGCCTCGCTGCGCCTGATCCAGCTGAGCGGGGGCCGGGTGAATGTCGGGCCGGTCGTCCTGGAGACGGGCTCCACCCTCGACGTCCGCGCGGGAGTCGGGCCCGGCAGCCGGGTGGGCGCCGGTGCCCGGGTGGCCTCGCTCTCCTCCGTACCCACAGGCACCGAGGTCCCGGCGGGCATGCTCGCCGACGGCGTACCGGTCCACACGGAGTCGACCGCGCCGCCCGTCCCGGCGGTGACCCGTACGGGTCACCGGCTCTCCCCCCACGTGCACGGTGCCGCGCTGATCCTGAGCCAGAGCCTGCTGGCGGCCACGACGGCGATCCCCTACGCCCTGCTGCTCGCCCTGGTGGTCGTGCTCGGCGACCTCACCGGGGCCGGCCTGCTGGACATGATCCGCCACCCGCTGCGGCACCTGAACCTGTACCTCGCCGCGGGTCCGCTGATCTCCGCAGCGCTCGTGGCTTCCCTCGCCCTGTCGGCGCTGACCGTCCGCTGTCTGGGCACGGTCCGGCCCGGAGTCATCAGCCGGTGGAGCCCCGCCTACATCCGGGTCTGGATCAAGTCGGGCATGGTCGAGTCGGCGGGCGACTGGCTCAGCGGGACGCTCATGTGGCCCTGGTGGCTACGGGCGGCGGGCATGACCGTCAGCCCGGGGTGCGAGATCAGTACGGTCATCGACGTGCTCCCCGAGCTGGTGTCCCTCGGCACGGACACCTTCCTCGCCGACGGCATCTACCTCGGGGGACCGCAGGTCCTGGACGGCGTGGTCGTGTTGGCCCCCCTGCGGGTGGGAAGCGGCGTCTTCGTGGGAAACCACAGCGTGCTCCCCGGGGGAAGCACGCTCCCCGACGACCTGCTGATCGGCATCGCCACGCCGGTCCGACGCCCTCTCTGGCCCGGAACCTCGTGGTTCGGCCATCCCGCCTTCGAACTGCCCCACCGCGAGGTGCGCACGGCCGACTACACGATGACGCACCTGCCGCCCGCGCTGCGGCGGGCCAACCGCTGGTTCTGGGAACTCTCGCGCTTCGCTCTGCCGGTCGTCACCTTCGCCTGCGCCACCCTCTGGTACGCGGTCATCGACTCCTACCGGACGGTCCTCTCCCCCGGGTGGCTGCCGCTCGTCACCGCGGTCGTCACGCTCGGCTGCGCGGTGCTGATGTGCGGCTTCGTGCTGGCCCTGAAATGGGGGCTGCTGGGGCGGGTGCGCCCGGGGTCACATCCCTTGTGGTCCTGCTGGTGCAGCCGTTGGGACTTCCTCTACGTGGCGTGGCAGGTCCTTGCCGGGGACATCCTCTCCGTCCTCGAGGGCACCCTGCTGCTGGCGGTCTACCTGCGCCGCATGGGGATGCGCATCGGGCGGCGCGTGGTGCTGGGCGACGGCTTCGCGCAGGTGGTGGATCCGGACATGATCGAGATCGGGGACGACGCGACCGTCTCGGCCATGTTCCAGGCCCACACCTTCGAGGACCGCGTCCTCAAGATCGACCGCATCCGGGTCGGTGACGGAGCCACCCTCGGCGACAACACCGTGCCCCTCTACGGCGCGATCGTCGGCGACGGCGCGCTCGTCGCGCCGCATAGCGTGGTCATGAAACACGAGGAGCTGACCCCGGGACTGCGCTATGAGGGCGTGCCGACCCGAGCGGTCGGATCACCAATACCACCCGATTCCTTGTCCGTTGCGACAAGATCCACATCTGGCGCCTCCGGGCGTGCTTAGGTTTGTCACCGCTGTCCGGGCCGGTACCGCGATCCGCGACCGACTCGATTGCCTGCCCGACCCGATCCCTTGACTGGCCGCCCATGCGCGGCCAGTCGTCGCCACTGCCACAAGCGGCGTGTCCCCTCGCCCGCGAAACGGAGATCCAGTTCATGATGCGCACCGGCGCCCGTATGCCCTTCCTCCTCACCCTGGGCACGGTGCTCTTCCTCACCGCTGCCTGCTCCGGCGAGAGCGCGGGAACCAAGGCCGCCGCGAACGAGCAGGCGGCCGACGGGCCGGTGGTCGCCGTCGCCACGACGTGGGAGGGAGCCCTGGCCAAGGCCGCGGGCGCCGGGAAGGTCGTGGTCATCATGCCGCCCGGCGCCACCATGGCCTCCCCGACCGACGACTCCCTTTCCGTCATCGACGACGCCGATTTCGTCCTCTTCTCCGCCACCGAACCGTTCGCGGCACAGCTGAAGAGCGCCGCGGACGAAGCCGAGTCACAACCCCTGGAGGTCACGCTCGACAACGACCCGGCCGCTCTCAAGGCCCAGGTCGACAAGCTGGCCGCGGAATTCGAGACGGAGGACGCCGCGGACGACTGGAAGAACGCCTTCGACGCCGAGACCCGGAAACTGACACAGGAACTGCGGACCGCCACTCGGGCCACCGGGAAGGCCCCGACCGCCGTCGCCCAGGTCTGCACCGGCTGGGCGGCGACACTCCTCGGAGCCGCCGTCGTCGGAACGTACGGGCCGCAGGCCGCGACCCCCGCACAAGTCGCCCAGTTATCCGTCAAGGGGCCCGGCCTCGTCCTGGGCAACGCGAGCACGCCGCAGGGCGCGGCCCCGCCGGTCCCGGGCGCGAAGCAGGTGAACATCGTCAACGTGCCCGGCCAGGATCTCGATCTACTGAACGTATACCGCAACGCAGCCGCGGAACTGAAGAAGGCCGTGACGACTCCGTGAACTCCCAGCTACTCAAGGACCGCATCATGGGGAACGTGCGAGGCCAGGGGAAGGAGGTGAATCGCACCACGAATGCCGGAGCCTCTGGGTCGCCAACCGGGCAATCGAAGTGATGCCTACGACTGCACAGTCCTGTGGCTTCCCGTTCGTGGGCCGCGGCAGTCCATCCCGGGGGTATGACGTGGTAGCCGAGGAGGTTCTCGGCGATTGATGCCGATCTCGAGTTTTCCCCACTGCGGCTCTTCGCCCCAGTTGGTTCACGGAGTGAACCAACTGGGGAATGTGGGGAGCGGAAGGCAGAAGGACTCACCGATGGCTGGGTCGGTGAGTCCTTGAGTGCGGGTGAGTCAGTGGGACGAGACGAAGCCAGCTGACTGGTCGAGGTGGAACGGTGAGCCGGGGTTCTCGGGCGTCCAGCCAGCGGTGAGAGCCATGCGGATGCTGTCAGCGACCTGGGTGGGCAGGACTGGGCTGCCTTGTGTTCCGAACCAGTTGCTCGGGTGCGGCTGGTTGGTGGTGATCACCAGTGTGGTGCCGGGCGCCTCGGCGTGTTCAACCGCGTAGGTAAGCGGTGACCAGACCAGGCCCTGGTCGTAGGTCGGCCGTCCTCGGAGTCGCCACCGGTAGGTGGTGCCGTCCACGGTGATGAGCCGCGATCCCTTTTTGACCAGTGCCATGTCCACATCCTTTCGCAAGTCACAGTAGTGAGCGGCCGCTGATCGTGTCGCGTCGATTCCCGTCGGACGGTGTCAGCTTCTGCGCATCTGGATCACGTCCCGGCTCGCTGCCGGAATGGTGGGTCGCGCGGCTTCGGGAGTGGCCAGCAGCGCGACGATGGTGACGGGCTTGTCGCAGTGTGGGCAGTTCCGGACGGCTGTTGGTGCGAGTGGTGTCGGGTCTGGGACGCTGGCGTCATCGTTTCGCCTTCAGCGGCGTCGGCGCCTTCTGGCTTCCGCTTTGCAGCGGGGTGTGCAGTAGGTGTGCCGGGCCGCCGCATTGGGGTTGACCTGGAATGACGTCCAGCAGATGAGGCACTCCCGAAACTCAACCAGCACGTCCGGTCACCCCTTTGCGGAGGTTGTCGGAGTGGGACTGATGTGAGCGGAGCCGGTAGGACGGGCCATCGATGCCGACCACGGCGGCGCGGTGCAGAAGCCGGTCGAGCATCGCAGCGGCAACGGTCGCGTCGCCGAAGGCGCCGGCCCAGTCAACTGGGGCTGGCACTTGTTCGTCATCGTGAGAGTGCCCTGCGACCTGGCCGTTTTGGGGGTCTGGGCGCCTCTTTGATTGTCCTGCTGGCAGCGCGGTTTTGTAGGCGCTACCTTCATTTGTCAGGTGCGAGGAAGGTGTGCCAGATGGTGGAGTCGCGTCTGCGGGTGATCGAGGGCCGGACGTTGCCCGAGGTCCCTGTTGCCTGGGATCCGTGGCAGTTCCAGGAGTTGTGCGTGGAAGCTTTCGTGGCCTCCTGGCGGGCCCGGGGGTTCAGCCCGGTGACGGTCGAGAATGACATCGACCGTGTGGTCGGCGGCCTGACCGTGGAAGGACGGGCTCCTTCAACGCGCCGCGGGTACGTCCAGGTCTTCAAGGGCTTCCACCGTTTTCTGCAGGCCCGCAAAGCGGTCGAGATCGAGGCCGCGTTCGGCGTCCGCCCGGTCTGCCCAGTGGATGAGTTCAACGCCTCGCGGCATGTCGGCGACGACTCCCTGGCACTGCTGCCGCCGCCGACCCCCGAGCGGGTCGAGGAGTTCCTCGAGTTCCTCAAGGCACGCATCGCCGCAAATACGCACCCGCTGCCCGGGACTACGCCTTGTTCTGGACGCTGTATCACGCCGGCCTGCGCTCGGAAGAGGCCTCGCTCCTGGACCGCCCAGACGTCCACTTCTCCCGTGGCCCGTTCGGCAAACTCCGCGTCCGCTTCGGGAGAGGCGCCCACACCTCAGGCCCCCGCCCGCGCTGGGTTCCCATGCTCGACCATCTGGGCCTGATCCTGCGCTGGTTCCTCGACGACGTCCGCGGCAAGTTCCCCGACTCGCCCACACTGTTCGCCGACGAAACCTATCGACGCGCCGTGACAACCACGCTCGGCGAGCTCACCGGAGAGGACCCCACGACGTGAACATCAAGTGGAAGCTACGGATGGCCGCCGCCCAGCGCGAGGTCTGGACCGGCTCCCAACTGCGACGTCTCCTGGCCGAGAAGGCCGGCCTGGAACTGTCCTCCGCCTCGATATCCGCCCTGTTCACCAAGGAACCCTCCCAGGTGAAGATGTCCACGCTCGCAGCGTTGTGCACCGCGCTGGACTGCACCCCCAACGACCTGATCGAGGTCGACACCACCCCCGTCGAACGCCCTGCGGCACCGCCTCGACCGGCAGCCGAACTCCCTCGGGTCACTTCCGCCCGGGGCCGGTCCATGCCGCCGATCTGACCGCAGGAGGTGCGGGAGAAACATGGGAATGAGGCAGCGGGACTGCGTCGAATGCGGTGCATCGGTGGGCATTATCGGCCGCCAGCACTGCTGCCGATGCACAGCTCGCATGAAGGACGAAGCCACCCGCGCGACCTGCCCTTCCTGCGGGAGATCGCGCATCCTCCAAGAGGACACCGGACGGTGCATCACCTGCTCGCGGACCTGCGAAGACTGCGGACGGCCGGTCCGTTCGCCCACCGCCAGTCACTGCGGAATCTGCCGACGACGAGCCGAGCGGCAGGCCGCCAAGCAGCTCTGCCCGCGCTGCCAGCGGCCCGGTTTCCTGCGGAGCGGCACCGGATGGTGCGGCCACTGCTCGCGCCAGCGGCAGGCCGAACAGCCGCCGCGGACCTGCGCCGGCTGTGGTCAGGTGCGGCGCCATGCCAGACTCGGACTCTGCTGGGCGTGCTGGCAGAAGCACCCCGACCGTCCCTACGTCGCCGCCGAGAACCTCGCCGCCCGGCCCCTCGAGCCCGTTTCCTGGTTCGAAGACTTCGCCGGTCACCTCGCGGTCCGGCGGCACTGCCCAAGCCGAGCCTGCACCATGATCAGCACCTTGGGTCGGCTGCTGCAGGACGAGCAACCCCACCAC
Organism: Streptomyces sp. NPDC059917; assembly: GCF_042730635.1. Lineage (NCBI taxonomy): Bacteria > Bacillati > Actinomycetota > Actinomycetes > Kitasatosporales > Streptomycetaceae > Streptomyces > Streptomyces sp. NPDC059917. The sequence continues at coordinate 170,272 of NZ_JBHWLC010000001.1, read as the reverse complement.
CCCCAGTCTTTGCTGGACCGGGCCCGGCGCCCTGGCCGCCGAGTCCCTGCTGCGAGCACGTGAGCGGGCCCGGGGAGCGGGCACTCTGCCTCGCGCTGACAGCACCATCGACGCGGCCCTGGCCATCGTCCGAGACCTAGCCCCGCTTCCTGACCAGCACCCGCGACAAACAGGACTGGTCTTTGACCGATGTCCACGACATCGAGGCCTCCCTGGCGACCCTGCTTAAAGCCCGCCAGCGCCGGCTGACCGCGCTGCGGCAGTACTTCCGCTTCGCTCGATCCCGCAAAGTCGTACTCGTCGACCCCACCCGCGGAATCAAGGCCAAAGGTCCCTCCGGATTCAGTGGCACCACCATCGTCGTCGACCAGCAGCGCCAGCTGTTCCGCCGCTGGACCACCAGCGCCGACGCGCACCCGCACGAGGCCCTGCTGGGAATCCTGGCCCTCCTCCATGCGGCCTCCAGCAGCGAAGTCCGGCTTCTACGCGTTGACGATCTCGACTCCATCAGCCGCACCGTCCACCTCGGCAAACGGCCGCATCCAGTGCCTCTGGACCCGGCCAGTTGGGCAGTGCGTCAACGCTGCCTGGCTCACCGTGAAGATCAGAACACCGACAACCCCCACGTGATCGTCACCCGCATCACAAAGACCGGCCGAGCACCGGCATCCACCGCCTATGTCAGCCACATCCTGGATCCATGCGGCATCGGACCACGGACTCTCCGCAGCACTCGCCCGGCCGACCTGGTCAACGCTCTCGACCCCAAGCTCGTCGCCGCGGTCCTCGGCATGGACCCCGAAGGCGTCATGATCTACCTCTCGGACCACGTCGATGCAGGACGCCTGCCCGACCGGCAAGAACGGAGCCAATAGAGTGCGGCACCTCACCCGATCCTTTGCAGTAGGAGCCTTGCGCCGCGGGAAGCAGATCGAACAGTTCCTCGGCGGCTTCGACCATGATGGCCGCCAAGCGCTTCGCTGGCTGGCCCTCGGACCAGGCCGAGAGGGCATCACCATCTACCTGAGCGAAGTCGAGGACGCTGGCACAGCGACCTACTCGGCCATCGACAACTTCCCTCCCATCGATCCCGACGACGAGACCTGGGGGAAGGCCATCGCCACCAAGGCGACCCCCGAGGAGGCACTCGACCTCGCCGAGAGCGAGCTCGGCGCTCAACCCGGCCGCTGGGTCAACGAGGGCGTCGTCAGCTCTGAATACCGCGACTACAAGGTGGCGGCGCAGGACGAACCCCCGAACCCGTGAGGTTTCGGCGCTGCCTTGCACACGTTCGCCGGAACATGTGCGCTTTGGCGATGCCGACATTGGTCGTGAGGATCGTGCTCGACTTCAGATCCCTCTGGTTGATCACCTGGAAGAGCGCTGAAGCGCCGTCGCCCGCCAGCGGGAGATAGCCCAGTTCATCGATCACGAGCAGGCGAGGCCCGGCGAAGAACCGCATGATGCTCGACCAGCGGCCTTCGAGGGCGGCCTTGTGGCACTTGGCCGCAAGTTCTGCGGCGGTGGTGAAGTAGACGCGGTGGCCGGCGTCGACTGCGGCGTCGCGGCCACTTGACGCCGGCAGGGTTCGCAGTGTGGACGTGCTTTGTATCGCCGCAGGGCACGGGTGAAGGTGGAGTAGCCGCCCGCGTAGCCGAGTTCCACCACTTCATCGATGAGTGTCGAGGGCCCACAAGTGGGGGTCATCGGTGAGTCGTTGGCGGCAGTACTCCAGGAAGGGTGTGAATGCGTCAGGTGGCTGGCGGCGATATCAGGAGACTCGCTCGCCGTTCAGATAGGCGCGGATCGTCTTGCGGTCGTGCCCCAAGTGCCGGGCGATCGCCGAGATCGACCAGCCCTGGCGACGCAGTGCGTGAGCATCCACGCCTTCCTCCCAGGTGAGCATCCAGGGCCCTTCAACCAGGCCGAACTCCGTGCTCACGCAGGCACTCCACAACACGCCGACACCAGTTCGACACGCCAGGAAAGTCACGCAATAGGTGGGGAGATCACCTGAGCAGGTTTGGCCACCTCAAGAGCGGCACCTGGGGAGGTTCAAAGAGCGCCATCATCACCCAGCCGCACGCCCGGCGCCTGCGACCCATCCTGACCGCCCGTCCGCGGCGCCAGAACGTCGAGTTCTGCCTCCGTGCGGGGGATCGTGCGTCACGGTCCCATCACGGGCCCGCGCGTCCAGCCGAGGGCCACGTGGGTTTCGTCAGCATGGCGCGATGCACGCATTCCGCACAGCCCTCGTCTTCGCCGCGGCCGCCGGGCTCCTCGCCCTCACCGGGTGCTCCAGCGACCCCAAGCCCGCTGCCGAGCAGCCTCCCGCCAACGGGCCGGCGCCCGCGTCCTCCCCCGCACCGAAGGCGGACCCGGCCCGCGCCGAACTGGAGAAGGCCGTTCGGGCCTACTCCGCCGCGTACTTCAAGCCGGACGGCACCGCCGCCTACGCCGCCCTCTCACAGCGCTGCGCCGCGAAGGTCGGCGACCCCGAGCCCTTCAACGGCGTCGTCGAAGCAGCCGCCAAGGCCTACGGCAAGCAGGGCATCACCTCACTCACGATCGACGACATCGCCGGGAACGTGGGCCACGTCTCGTACACCTATGCCGTGCCGAAGCTCAGCCAGAGCAGCCAGGCGTGGGCGCGCGAAGGCGGGGCCTGGAAGTACGACGGCTGCTGACCCCTGGAACGGCAGGAAGCACGCCTGCGTCGGGACCAACTGCGCTCCCTGGCCGCCTTGCGCCCGTGACCGCCAGATGCGGGACGAGATCGTTGACGGCAACACACTGATTCCGGTCGCGGTCGACCGTGCTCGGCGCCCTGCAGCAGACCGGTCCATCGCTCGGCGCGACCGGTCTGCTCCGCAATGCTCGCGGCCGGATTCTCGGTGTTCTGCTGTTCGTCGGCGGGGAGTGCAGGGGGCAGGCGCCGGTGTGGGCGTGAGCTCACCAGGCCAACGAGAGCCCGGGGGACGGGAAACCCCTCTGCCGTGGGGTCTGCAGAGGGGTTGGGAGGTCGAGCGGAGCAGCGTCAGCCGTTGAGGAACCGGGCCGCCTCGGCCGCGGTCGCGGCCACGCCGACCGGCACCCGCTCCCCGGACGTCTCGTCCCGTTCGGGTTCTGGCTCCAGTTCTTCGGTCCGTGACTGTGGGTCACCGATCAGATCTCGAAGAGGGCTTCCTCTTGTGGCGGGATCGGAGGGTCAAGGACGTCGCGGAGGCGGGCGATGTCCTGGCGCCACTTCGACCAGTTCGCGGCTTCGGCCCACAACTCGGCGAGTTCAGACCGGTTGGAGACCACTCGGTCCAGGGCGTCGACGGCGAGCATTCGAAGGTCTGCAGGCAACTCTGGTGGCGGCTCTGATGGGCCATAGTTCGAACAGGCAGGCTCGCCGTCAGGATGCTGGGCGACGACCAGAGCCGCTGCGGCCACTGCACGCTCGCCGTCGTAGATTCCCAGGAAGTCCGCAGGCCCGGCGGCACGCTTGAGCACGCCGCAGATCATGGCTTCGTGTTCTTCCCGTGCTGCCTCGTCCAGGTCACCGGCGAAATCGGCGGCGGTGTCGTTATCGAAGGGGCCGATGTCCCACGTGCCCATGTCTCTCCTCGCGTGGCCGTCTGGGGATCCTCGCACTGGCCACCGACAGCGAGGTCAGGAGGCAAGTAGTACCCGCTTGCGCAGGAGCTTGAAGCCAGCGCGTCCGCACATCTGCCGCTTGATCATTTTGATGCGGTCGACGTGGCCTTCCACGATGCCTGAGTTCCAAGGCAGGGTCAGGCCGGCAGTGACGGCTGCGAGGTCGCGTTCGAGGCCGTCGATGAAGGTGTGCGGGCTGGGTAGGTCGTCGGCTCGGACCGCCGCGATCCATTCTGGGAGCCGTTTTCCCTGTAGCTGGGTGAGCGTCTGCCCGACGGAGCGGACGTGCCCGGCGAGGGAGTCCAGTTCGGGACAGCCAGCCGGCACGGACTTGAGCCTCAGTCGCTCCTTCTCCGGAAGCGCGTCGGGATGGGTCAGGATCCACCTGCGTATCTATGCGTCCGGATCTCCTTCCAGAGGGTGCAGGCGTTCGTGCAGCCCCCGGCCCACCGCTCGTGCAGGTACGGCTTGAAGTCGTCGAGCTTCGTCCTGCGGTTCTGCCACTGCCCCTGGAAGAGGTCTTCCGGGGTCGCCGCATCGGCCAGACGCTGCGCGGTTCGGTAGGTCATCCGGAGTTCGCGGCCGACCCCTGCCGACTGTGTCCTTCGCCGAGCATCCCGTGGACGATGGCGTGCTTCTCGCGAGTTCGGTCGGCAAATCGGTGCCCCTTCGGCCAGGGCGACGCGCCGGCTTCAGGAGCCGGTGGCGTCGTGACGCTCTCGGATCCGGGCACCGCGAATGGTGTTCGCAGACAGGTCCGATGGCGCGATACGCATCGCTCGGTGGCTTCACCGAGGTTGCGCCAGAGATGGAAACGGTCTGCGACCTGCACCGCGGTGAGGGCCCCAGTGCTGGCGCCTTCGGCGAAGAAGGGGGCACGGTCGTGGCGGACCACCTCAATCCGGGACACTCAGCAAGCCAGGCGGCGACGGTGGTCGCCTCGCGGTCCGGCAGCTGATCCACAGGCCTGCGGGTTTCGACATCAACCAGCACAGTCCCGTACACACGGCCCTTGCGCATCGCGTACTCGGATACCCACCACCCGCGGGGCCGACGGCTGAGGGTCAGCACCGCATCAATCGGCCCAAGTACCGTGCTGCGGCTGATGGAGATGCCGAAGACGTCCGCAAGGTGGGCGCCAGCGCGGCCGGCCAATGCGAGGCCTACCTCGACCAAGGCCGAACGCAGCCGGTCAGTCCGCTGAGCGTGACGGCGGGTCAGCCCCGGGACCTGCTCAACGAAGGTCTGCCGTCCGCAAGAGGTGTCCGCGCAGGTGAACCGGCGGACCTGCAGGCGTAGTACTACACGCCTCTCAGCGCTGGGGAGATCAGCGGGAAACCGCAGGTAGGACCCATGACACCGATTCGGCCATCTTCCGCAGCCTGGACACTCGGCACCGGCAGACTTGCGCGTGACGCCGCTCCAGCACACCTCGCCGTCGTCCTCCGCTGACATCACCGCGACTTCATCCGCCCGAATGTTCGCGGTGCAGGTGCTCAGAGCGGGACTGCAGGATGTCCAGGGCCTCGTGGATCGAGCAGCCGAGTTGGTCTCGGAACAGCTCGATGGCCTTGATGGTCATGCCGCTGAGGATCTCTTTGTCTGCGAAGGAGAGCGGGCCCGCCGTCCAGGGGCGGACGCGGAGTCTCCACCTGGCCAGTCGACGTCGGTCGGGGTAGCGAGCAGGCGGCCGTCCGCGAGCGCCACGGCCACGTCCGTGCCGCGGGCCGCCTTCTCCGTGAAGGCAACGGGTGCCGTGTGGTCCAGGAGGAAGACGAAGTGCTGGGCCATGCGCTGCCGCCACTCATCGGGTTCGCCTTCGCCGTCCAGGCGCAGGTTGGAGTTCCAGACTGCCTGGGCGAGAACCGGTACGAACAGCCCGAGGAAGTCCGACTTCAGCAGGTCGTCCGCGTGCTCGATCAGAATCGCGAGTTCCTGGCTCCCGTGGCCGGGACCGTGCCAGTCGTGGAGGCAGTCCACAAGCGCGTCCCAGTTGTGGCCGAAGTACCCGAGGAATGACAGCTCCCGGGCGAAGGTACGGAAGAGGGAGCTGGATCCGTCACCTCTCGGCCGTCCAGCCGCAGGACCAGACCGTTTCGGTGCACGAGCGCGGCCGTTTCCGACGCCGGCCATGGGTCGGCCGGGGAGGTGGACACGACCCATGGAGAGCGGTGTTCCGTCAGAGTGGGCTTGGTCATCATGGGTGAGATCCTTGCAGGCATTTGCTCGGAGCCTGAGTGATCAAGGGAGGGAAGGTCGTGCTCAACGAGTACTGTCCGCCCAGGTCAGGAGGCTGCCGATGACCATCTTCAATGCGAACGGACAGTGGAAGGGTTGAGCTTCGGCTCGGTCCTTCCATTGCGGGGCTACTGCCGCGGGATCATCTTCCGCGGCAGGTGGAAGCCAACTCGTCCGTAGAGCTGCCTTTGGGTCTTCTTGGTGCGGCTGACAACGCCCTCGATGCTGCCGGAGCTCCAGTGGCGGGTGAGGCCGGGCAGTTGGCTTGCGTCGACTGCGTCGATCCAGGCAGGAAGCCTGGCTCCGAGGCGGTCGGTGAGCATTTCGCCGAAATCGCGGACATGCCCGGCGGCCCTGTCCAGTTCGGGGCAGCGTGCCAGGACCCCCTTCGGGCTGGCGCGCTCGTCTTCGCTCAACGCGGTGGGGTGTCGGGTGAGCCAGCCGGTCACAGGGTGCGGACGAAATCTCGTACCAGGTGGTCCGCGGCTATGTGGCGACGCGCCGTGAGGAGATCCGGGTCCAGGCCGGCCGGGGTGTGGTGGAGGCCTTAGTTCCGCAGACCCACCAGCCCGGCGCGGAGGCGGAGGTCGGCTTGGGGGGCGTGACGGTGCGGGGGCCCGCGAGCTGGTGACCTGCTGCCTGTTCGCGTTCCGGCTGGCGTACGCGGGCGAGGCCGTGCACCGGATCTCTCTCGGCACTTCACTTCGACGGGTGAAGCCTGAGCTAGGCCTGTGGTCACACTGTTTTTATCGCGCCTCCGTCGATGATGTGGTCCGCTCCGGTGGTGCTGCCGGCGAGGGGCGAGGCGAGGTAGGCGACAAGGGCGGCGACCTCGTGGGGGTTTACGAGCCTGCCGGTGACCATGCCCATGGCGGTGGGGAGATGGGCCAGGAGCTGTTCCTGTTCCAGGCCCATCGACTTGGCCAGCTCGGCTCCGTAGCCGTCGGGGCTTTCCCACATGTCCGTGCGGACGGGCCCGGGCGAGACGGTGTTGACGCGCACGCCCTGGGGGCCGAACTCCTCGGCCAGCGCCTTGCCGAACGCGGTCAATGCCGCCTTGGCGGTGGTGTAGGCGATAGGGCCCGCATGGGGGGTCCTGGCTCCGTTGGAGGAGATGTTGATGATGGCGCCGCGGCTGTTGATGAGGTGGGGCAGCGCGACCCGGGTGGTGCGGACCGAGGCGAGGAAATTCAGGTCGAACGCGTCGTACCACTGCTGGTCGGTGAAGGTGAGGAAGCCGCCCGTCTGGCCCTCCCCGGCGTCGCCGCCGCCGACGTTGTTGATCAGGAGATCCAGCCCGCCGAGCTCGGCTTCGGCCTGGGCGATGAGCCGGGCAGGGCCGTCGGCTTTTGAAAGGTCGACGGACACGCCGATCGCGCCGGTGGCCTTGAGCTCCGGTGTGATCGTCCGTGCCGCGGCCACGACCCGCACGCCCTCACTCACCAGTGCGGAGACGATGGCCAAGCCGATCCCCCGGCTCGCGCCGGTCACGACGGCGGCCTTGTCGGTCAGTTGCAGGTCCATGGAGCACCCCTATCCAGAGATGAGACTTAGTCGATGCGTGAACCCTAGAACTTGCAACATCGATGTTGCAAATTGCGAAGGAACGGCGACTATCCCGTACTCTTCTCGGAAAGTCAGGGAGAGGGAGCCTCGTGGATCGGAAGAGTCAGCAGCGGCCGCTGCGCGCGGACGCGGAGCGGACCGTGAGGGCAATCCTGGAAGCTGCCGAGCGTGTGCTCAGCTCCAATCCGGCGGCCACGATGGAGCAGATCGCGGAGGCGGCGGGCGTCGCCCGGACGACCGTGCACCGCCGGTTCACCAGCCGCGAGGCCCTGGTGGACGCTCTGACAGCCTGGGCAACGCAGCAGTTCCACGAAGCCGTGACGAGTGCTCATCCCGAGAGCGCTCCACCACTGATCGCCCTCTACCAAGCGACCGCCAACGTCCTCCGGGTCAAGATCGGGTGGGGGTTCGCAATGAGCAGGACCACATCGGAGGACCCCGACGTGGCACGAGCACATGCCGATGTGCTCGATCAGTGCGACCGCCTGTTCCAGCGCGCGCTGGAAGCCGGTGTTCTACGCCCTGACACTGACCTGGCGTGGGCTCGCCGCGTCTATTACGCGCTCATTCACGAGGCCGCCCAGAACCGCTCGGACGAAGCCGACGATGTCGATGAACTGGCAACCCTCGTGGTCGAGACGCTGCTGAGTGGCCTGGGTCGGCAGGGCAGTTTCCTCAGCCCTTGACGAGGTCCGGAGGGAGTAGTTCGGCCACTTGCCGGCCGGTCCCCCGCAGTCAGCGACGGCGTCCCTACATCCATGGGGCTGTCGGAGTACCGTCCGGATCCAGGCCGTTCGGCCACAGCGTGGTGGCCCCATCCCGCAGCCGAGCCAGGCGGTACAGGCCATCGGTATTGCCGCGGTCTACGGCCAGCCGGGCCAGGGCTTCGGCCCCGGCGTGGTCCCCGGCCTGCTCCCGCAGCACAGCCAGGCGGTACATGGCGTGGGTGTCGCCCTCGTCAGCGGCCTGCCGGAGCAGGGCTTCGGCGCCCGCTTGGTCGCCGGTCTTCATCCGGAGCTCAACCAGATTGGACAGGGCGTACTTGCTCCCCTGGTCGACTGCCTGCCGGAGCAGGGCTTCGGCCCCGGCCTGGTCCCCGGCCTGCTCCCGCAGCTGAGCCAGGTGGGACAGGGCGTCGGTGTGGCCGTGGTCGGCGGCCCGCCGGGCCAGCGCTTCGGCCCCGGCGTGGTCCCCGACCTTCTCCCGCAGCACAGCCAGGTGGTGCACGGCGTGGATGCTCCCCTGGTCGACCGCTTGGCGGAGCAGGGCTTCGGCACCGGCCTGGTCCCCGGCCTTCTCCCGCAGCTGAGCCAGGTGCGGGAGGGCGTCGGTGTGGCCGTGCTCGGCGGCCTGCCGGGCCAGCGCTTCGGCCTCCGTCTGGTCCCCGGCCTTCTCCCGCAGCACGGCCAGGGGGTAGAGGGCGTAGGTGCTCCCCTGGTCGACCGCCTGGCGGAGCAGGGCTTCGGCCTCCGCCCGGCTCCCGGTGGTCTCCCGCAGCTGAGCCAGGTGCGACAGGGCGTAGCCGTCGTCCTGGTCGGCGGCGAGCCGGGCCAGGGCCTCGGCCCTCGCCCGGTCCCCGGCCGCCTCCCGCCGCAGAGCGAGGTGGGACAGGGCGTCGACGTTGCCGTGGCCGACGGCCAGCCGGGCCAGGGCTTCGGCCCTCGCGTGGTCCCCGGCCCGCTCCCACAGCACGGCCAGGCGGTACACGCCGTGGATTTCGCCGTGGTCGGCGGCCTGCCGGGCCAGGACCTCGGCGCCGTCCCGGTCCCCCGCGTTGTCCCGCAGCTCGGCCAGGTAGGACAGGCCTTCGCCGCTGCCGTGGTCGGCGGCCCGGTGGAGGAGATGGTGGGCCCATTGCAGGCGGTGGCGTGCCCCGGCCGCTCTGCTGAGGTTGCTCAGGTCGTCGGGGTGGGTGAGGTGGGTGTGGGCCGCGTGCCAGAAGGATGCGGGCGGGCACAGGTGGAGGCGGGTGGTGCGGCTGTGTTGTTCGAGGTAGTCGGCGAGCCGGAACTGTGGGCCGGCAGTCGGCGGGGCCCCGGTTCCGGCGGCAGTGGTGGGGGTTGGCGGACGCAGTGGGGGGCGGGGGGTGGTACGGCGCAGAGGGGCTTGCTTGCCGTGGACCGGCTCGGCCAGTTCGGCGTAGGCCCGTTCTGCCCAGTCGTCGGCGAGCTGGTCGTAGTCGTTCTGGCCGAGGTAGTCGGTGGCGGCGTTGGTGAGGAAGGCCTGGGGAAGGTGGAGGCCGACACCGAGGCGGCGCGCGTCCATCGCCACTTCCAGCAGCGCTCTGGCGGCCGGGCTGGAGTGCCGATAGCGGTGGAGGAGTTCGGGCGCGCCGGCCAGGTCCTGGGTCATGCGTCCGTCGGTGCGGGCACGGGTGAGGGCGTCGGCCAGCAGCCGGTCGCCGCCCTCGGCAAGGGCCTCGGCCGCGGCCAGGGCCGGGGCGTCGAAGGCATCTGGGACGGTCAGGGTGCGGCCAGCGAGCAACTCCCGCGCCCGGCTGTACGGATCCGCTTCGCCTGCTGGGGGCAGGGCCGTGTACTGGGCGGCGTACTCCGGCCAGAGCGTGCCCAGAACGAGGACGGGCCCGCGCTCCGGGCTGATCAGCAGGTGGTGCACGGCCGCCGCGATGCGCTCGCCGGTTGTCGGGTTGCCGAGGTAGTGCTGAGCCTCGTTCACCCATACGACCGTGTGCGGCAGGACACGGTGCAGATCCTCCAGCGCGGCCTCCGCGCGGGTGGGATCGAACGGATGCCACAGCAGCCATCGCGCGTCGGCCAGAGGCTGGACGGCCTCCCAACACGCCCGTGTCTTCCCCGTCGACGAGGCCCCCACCAGGACCACGATCCGACTGCGACCGGCCATGACGTCCCGGACCGCTTCGCCCAGCGCCCGGTCGTGCTCGCGGGACACGTACCCGGGCAGCGCACGCTCCGTGGAGGTGGCGGACTGTGACCTGGTGCCGCTGGGCCCGGCGGGATGCACCTCCAGATCGTGCGGCTCCCATTCCCCGATCGGACGCCCCGGCCCGCGCGTTGTGACCGTGCCCGACTCCTTGGCCGCGGTCGACCGCAATGCCAGTAGCTCCTGTACGGGCAGCTTCAGTGCGCGGGACAGCGCCGCCACCGTCTCCGGAGACGGTGGCGGCTTCCGGGGCGAGAGCGCCTCCGACACGGTTGTGCGTCCCAGTTCCGCCCGGGCGGCGAGCTGCGTCTGGTTCATCCGGGCCGCCGCAAGCCCATCGGTCAGTCTCCTGCGCAGTTCGGTCAGTGCCAGCTGCTGGCCTCGCTGCTCGCCATGCATGTGCTCGCCCCCTGGCCCCGGATGTACTCGCCGGTGTTCATCTTCGTCCCGGCGAACCCTGGCGCACACCGTTTCCCCGACCTTCGAGCACGTCAACACGCCACCGTTCATGGGGAGCTTGCCGTAAGCGTCGCCGGGGCGGAGCTGCGGGTGGCTGGCCGTGCTCAGCAGCTCGACCGGCCGTCCCGGGAGGCGCCGCTCATGTGCGGCTGCGGGCGGTACGGCGCCCAGTCTGCTGGACCAGCGTCGCCCGGCGACCGGGGCGTCTGGTTCCTCGACCGGGGCCTGGACGAACGCGGCGAGGGTGTCGGTCACCTCCAGCGCGTGCCGGGCGCCCGAGGCCGCCGCCGAGCTGGCGGCGCCCACGGTCGACCTTTACCCGTTCGACCCCGCCCGACTACGGTTGATCACCTTCACGGAGGCCGGGAGGCTCCGGCCTTACAACAGCTGATTCTTGGGAGAAGGGCACGCAGCATGGGCTTAGGGCAGCCGGCTCACAACACGACACGACAATCCGTGCGGCTGACGGAACTCCTTCGGTACGCGCGCGTGGGCCCGGACGGCGCGGAAGAGGCAGCACATCGCATCGAGCGGTGGTTGGCGCGGACGCTGGAGGGGACCGTCGAGGTCCTGCGGCCTGGTCGGGGAGCGGACCCCAGGGTGGAGGCAGCGGCCGTGGCCCGGGGCGAACTGGGCTCAGCCGTCGTCTCCGAGGACGGGAGCCATATCCGGATGGTCCCCGTGGGGGACGGGCCGCCGTTCCAGGTCCTCGTGGTCACTCGGGAGCTCCCCTTCGAGAGCGACAGCGCAGCCCTCACCGGACTCGCCGCCAACGTGCTGGGACTGCTGTCGCGCGTGGCGGGAGCCGAGATCGACCGCCGGGAACGGGAGGCGAGCAGCCTTCATCTGCGTCTCGCTGTCTTGCAGTTGCTGATGACCGGTGACGTCTCCCTGGCCCAGCGAACGGCGGCCGGGATGCATCCGGGCCTGCTTGACGCCGACTGGGCCTGGATGTCCTTGATGGAGATGCCGGTGGAGGAGCGGGCCCAAGTCGCCCGGGAATGCGAAGAACTGACCGCCGGCCAAGCCCTGGTCGTTCCCTGCCCGGCCTACGAGAACCATGTGATCACGATCGTGCCCGTCGCCGATCCGCGAGCTGCCGACAGCACGGGCCGCGCTCTGTCGGACTACGTCGCACGCCGTCCTCGGATCCTTCAAGGGCGCAGCCGACTCCACCCGCTCGCATGTGTCGGTGCGGCCTACGAGGACGCGTACCGCAACGTGGTGACGGCCCGGTACGTGCCCGATCGCCGCGGTCGGCATCCCGATCGTGTGGACTCGCTGGAAGTGCTGCCCGGTGCCGAGGCAGCCCGCTGGGCGTCGGAGCTGCTGCGGCCGTTGGACGCGCTACCGGACCGCGTGAGGGGCCAGTTGTTGTCGACGGTGTCCCTGGCGTTGAAGTTCACCGCCGTCCGCACGGCCAAGATCATGGGAGTCAGCCGCAACACCGTACGAGCACGGATGGAACGGGTGGGTGACGTCCTGGGCGCGGACCTGGACAACGTCAGGGTACGGACCCTCCTCTACCTGGCCCTGGAGTTGCGAGAGCGTCCCACCGCGCCGGGCCGCCACCACCCGGGCCTACCCGCCATGATCGGCACGGACGCCGGTCGGGCATGGGCCCGCGGGGTGCTGGCTCCGCTCGACAGCGGCACCCGCGACCTGCACCGCACACTGGGGGTCTGGATCCTGGCCGACTGCTCGGTCGGGCTGACGGCACAACGACTGGGCCTGCATCCCCATACGGTCCGGGAACGCCTGCGGAGCGCCGAGGCGCTGCTGGCGCGGGAGCTGGTGGCCGGTGGGGTGGATGTCTACGAGCTCGCACTGGCCTTTCTCGCGCTCTACGGCACGAACCGCCCCTTCGAAGAACGACAGCCCGCGGAGGTGTGTGCGGCCGTGCAGTCGTGACGGTCACCCGCGCGGCAACCGTGCACGGATGACATACCGGCACCCGGGCGGCCGTCCTTAGGGTTCGAGCAGGTCGAGACCGGAACAACCGGCTCGCCGAACGGAGGAACGAAGATGACGAAGAATCGATTCGCCCGACTCGGCCTCATGGCCTCCACGATGGCTGCCGTGGCCATCGGCGTCGTGGCCTCGCCCGCCAGCGCAGCGAGCGCGACCTGCGAGAGCTGGGGCGGCAACGTGTGCACCAGCGGCAGCATCCCGGCCAACGGCAACCACCAGGTCTGCTTCGGCGGCAAGCACAAGGCCCTCGGCTACTGGGGTCGGGCCGAGCTGTGGGACGCCGACACGGGTGTGAAGGTGGGCTCGATCGCCACCAACGCCTACCGCTACCAGCAGACCTGCGTGGGCGGCCTGTACGGGCAGCACTACTACGAGCGCGGGACCGGCGGCGACTTCCAGGGCGACGTCTGGAATGACTGACCCCGCATGAGCAGGAGGGCCGGTGCCCGGGGAGTGTCCCGGGCACCGGCCCTCCTGGCGTGTTCCGCCCAACGCCGACGTACCACCGCTCCACCGTTGCCCGTCAGCACGATCCCCCGGTCGGCGCCCCGGCTGGCGAGCATGCGCGCGGAGCCGATGTAATCCTGCGCGAGGGACACCAGTCGGTTGTTCGCCGCCGAAACGCCCAGCCGCTGAAGGGCGGCGGGCCGGTAGGGCCGGTCGGACAGGTCCAGGTCGTGCGGGACGGTGAGGCACCAATCAGCGGCCCCTACACCGCGCGAGCGTCCGCACTCCCCACCCCCGACTCCGAGGCCACAGCCACAGACGGGCCGGGGCTGGCGTCACGTACGAGGTTGTGGCGCAGGCAGCGGGCACTCCGGCCGCAGGGCCGGCTGACAGTGCAGCGGCGGGCTGGGCCGGGCGGGCGGGCGGCGACGGCCTGGTCGACGCCGACGCACTGGCCCTGCGCGGCGGTCACAACCCCGGCGTGGTCACCCCGTTGCTGGTCTAGGGCGTGTATCGAAAGTGGATCTTGGGCTGTGAATGATCATTATTCATGGGGCAGGGAGATCTCACAGACGAGCAGTGGGTGGCGCTGGAGCCCCTGTTGCAGAAAGGTGCCAGGGCGGGGCGGCCGCCTGTCTGGCCTCGGCGACAGTTGATCGACGGCATACGGTTCCGGGTCCGGACCGGTGCTCCATGGCGGGATGTTCCCGTCGAATACGGACCGTGGAGCCGGGTCTACGACCTGTTCCGCCGGTGGCAGCGGGACGGCACCTGGTACCGGATGCTCACCCGCCTCCAGTCTCTGGCCGACGCGAAGGGTGCGATCACGTGGGACCTGAGCGTCGACTCCACGGTCTGCCGCGCTCACCAGCACGCGGCCGGCGCTCGCAAGCAGGGGGACCTGCAGAAGGAATCACCGGGCGGCATCTTCACCGAGCCTGGCGATCACGGGCTGGGGAAGTCGCGCGGCGGGTTCACCACCAAACTCCACTTGGCCGTCGAGCAGGGGCAGAAGCCCATGGCGATCGTGGTCACGGCAGGACAGCGCGGGGACTCGCCGCAGTTCGAACCCGTGCTGGAGAAGGTCCGCGTGCCCCGCATCGGCCCGGGCCGGCCACGTGTCCGCCCCGATCGGGTCCGCGCGGACAAGGCGTATGCCTTCCGCAAGAACCGTGCCTACCTGCGTCGTCGCGGGATCCGCTGCACCATCCCGGACAAGGCCGACCAGGCACGCAACCGCCAGAAGCTCGGCTCCCGCGGTGGCCGGCCGCCGCATTTTGACCGGGCCGACTACCGCGAGCGCCATGCGGTCGAGTGCGGGATCAATCGCCTCAAGAGACATCGCGCTGTCGCCACACGCTACGACAAGCTCGCCGTCCGTTACGAGGCGACCGTGCTGGTCGCAGCCCTTAACGAGTGGCTGTGACGGGCACCCTGCTGAGAACATACCCCAGTGAACTCAGGACTCCCCGCCGGATGGACGATCGAGCGCGTGCGCGCTCTTTCCGGAGACCCAAGCGCCGTCTCGCTCTCTTTTGATCGGCTCGTAGTCCTTGAAGCGGCCGGGCAGGGCGACTACGACCCGCTCCGGCCCGATGTGATTCTTGCGTTCCACGAGTTGTGCCTCGTGAGGGACGACGGCGAGTGGTTCATGGGACAGCTCGACGATGACGGCTCAGTGATCTGCTGGGCCTCCTACGGATCTGACCTGGCCGAGGCCATCCGCGGCCTCTGAACGACACCCCACATCTTCAGCCACTTTCGCAACAGGCCCTAGGTGAGTCGCCTTTGCCGCCTTGTCCGGCCAAGCCAGGAACGAGAGGATCGCGTCGCGCACCAGACACTTGGACAACGTGGCCATGAGCAGGTCCGCCCACCGGTCGGTGCCCGCCACTGGCTTCGTTCGCGTCCAGCAGGTTCTGGCACACGCTTCGGATGCTGTTGGTGATCTTAGGTGGGAAGTCCTCGGCAGAGTTGTTGGAAGCGGCTCCGGGGCCGGGGTTTGCGGGGCTGTGTGATGCAGGGCGAGGTGCGTCCGCTGAGCCGGATGATGTTCGTCCCGGCGGCTGTCAGCACGTGTTGGACAAACGGGTTCAACGTGGCTGACCTGCTCGTTCCCTACCCTCGGGGTACCTCACCGCCCTTGGCGGTCCACACTCGGTCCACTGGGTCCACTGGGTCCAAAGGGTGGTTCTACCGCCGTGGTCCTTGGCAGACGAGCATGCCGCCCAGGCAGGTGACGCGGAAGGAGCCCTCTGCCTGAATGATCTCGTTGACTCGCTCCCGCGCACGCTCGATCGTCTCCCGGAACGGAACCCCCATCTTGTCCGCCCATGCTTCGTATGAGGCCAAGTGCGCGACGACCGGTTCAGCGTCGGTCACCTCGATCACTCCGGGGAGGGGGATCGTACGGATCTCGCCGAAGACCGTGCCGAGGATCGCTGGCGCGTCCTCCAGGGTGAAGCGGGCGGACAACTGCACTCGGGCCGGCCCCTCTTCGATGCCCGGGACATCGCCCGCGGCCTGGCGCCAAAGGTGCTCCAGTTCCCGCTTGTCGGTCTGGCGATGTCGTGAGACACGTCCATAGGGAGCACGGCCAGGTCGGAACGGTCCTCCCGCACACGGGCGACGAACTTCCCATTGCCACAGCCCACGTCCGCGACTGCGCCGCGTATGCCAGCCAGTTCGTTCACGACGATGCCCGGAAGGTCGTGGCTCGGGGTCTGCCATTGCTAGAGGGATTGGCGGGCGGCCAGGTGCTGACCCGTGCCATACGCCTTGGTGGAGAGAAGGCTGCGGTCGGTGACCAAATGATCAGGCGTGGGCTGGGTAGTCATCGCGGCTCCGTGGGGTTGCCGGCGAGAGCAGGCCGGACGGTCACCTCGTGAATGTGCGCGCGGAGATCGACTGCCGACTGTGCGCCGCGGTACGGCTCGCTTCCGAGGAGCGAAGCCAGGTTGCGGAGCCTGATGGTGATGCTCGCCGTGCATCCCTCGGCGGTGAATACCTCCGAGAGCTTCGCACTGGCTCTCTCGACCTCGCCGCTCGCAAGGTAGGCCGTGGCCAGATCCAGATGGGCGGCTTGTAGGTCGCCGGGGGAACGGTCGTCTTCTGGCCCGGCGTGGTACAGATCCACGGCACGATGGGAAGCGCCTATGGCGTGCCGGATCTGCTCGTCGCCCCCGACGGCCAACAGGGTGGTACCGGCGTAGGTCCACTGCTTGGCTTCGGGAGATGAGAAGACCCCGGGCAACTCGTCGGCTCCCGCAGCGTCCCGTGCCTCATGGGCCAGTGCGAGTACCCGCAGCGCGTTGCGGTTGTCGCCTTCGGCTGCACGGGCACATGCTTCCAAGCTCAGCAGCCGGGCCCTGATCGTTCCTGTGCCGGGGCCTCGACCCTCGCTATGCCCGGCCTGCGCAAGGTCTCCTGCCCGCCGGTATTCCCCCGCCCAGTAGTCGGCCCCCGCCTGGCGCGACGTGGAAACTCCGGAGGTCCCAACGGGCGGCCCGGTCGCGGACACCGTCCTGACGCCTGGCGACGTGCTCTATCTGCCGCGCGGTTGGTGGCACGCCGTGAGCGCAGACCAGGGCACCGCCGCGCTGCGCCTCACCTTCGGACTCGCCACTCAGACCGGTGCCGAGTTCCTGGGCTGGCTTCGCGACGACCTCCGGGCGAGCGTGATCGTCCGGGCGGACGTATCTCGTTTCGGCGCCCCTAACCCCTAAGGAGCGGGCGGACT
The DNA here is from genome assembly GCF_042730635.1 of Streptomyces sp. NPDC059917. Taxonomy (NCBI): domain Bacteria; kingdom Bacillati; phylum Actinomycetota; class Actinomycetes; order Kitasatosporales; family Streptomycetaceae; genus Streptomyces; species Streptomyces sp. NPDC059917. The sequence continues at coordinate 153,309 of NZ_JBHWLC010000001.1, read as the reverse complement.
ACCTGGCAGCCGTAGGGAAGGACGTACTGGCCGCCCTGGACGACGCTGCGGTTATGGACCGTTGGGAAACGTCACTGGACGCGACGCACCCCGGGCGCCCGCGCTTGTCGCTGCCACACCTCACCGCCGTTCATGCCGAACCGGGCATCACTGTCCGGGCCACGGCGCCTCGTGCCCGGATCGACCAGGACGACCAGGCCGTGACCTTCGCGGGGGCGGGGAACGAGTGGACCTTCGCCCTCCCCGTCGCCCCGGTCCTTCGCCTCCTCGCTGGTGGACCACCGGCCACCCTCGCGGACTTGGCCGCCGAGTCCGGTCTCATCCTCGTCCAGGTGGCGGAGGTCGTCCCCGCGCTGGTCGCCGGTCAAGCCGTCGCCGTGGTCGGGGGCTCCTCGTGACCGCCCCCCTGGGACCGGGAACGTACCGGGTGCGCGCTGTCGAACAGGCGGCCCGCATCGCGTGTGCCGACGGGCTCGTTTGGATCGACACCGCCCCCAACTACGGCAGTGCCCACCAGGCGCTCGGCCCCGTCATCGCCGACCACCCGCGCGCCATGGTGGCGACGAAGACAGGCTTCTTCACCCCGGATGAGGGCACGGCTGCTCTTCGATCCAGGGTCCTCACCGCCGCCCGGGTCCGGGCCGGACACAGCCTCGATCCCGGCTTCGTCCGCTGGCAGACGGAGAGGTCCCTGGCCGCTATCGGCCGGATCGAACTCGTGTTCGTCCACAACCCGGAGCACGCCGGTCTCTGTCCCACGGAGCTTCATCCGGCACTGGGTGATGTGGTCGCGGTCCTGGAGGAGTTCGCTGACGCGGGCGGGATCGGCGGGTACGGCGTGGCCACCTGGTCGGGGTTTCAGCATGACGCCTTCTCCGTGTCCGAACTCCTGGGACTGGCCATCGAGGCCGCTGGTTCGGGTGAACATCATCTGCGGGCCGTCCAACAGCCGGTCGGTTTCGCCATGGCAAGGCCGATCGCCCTTTCCCTCGATGGCAGGGCCCGCCCGTCCTGGCCCGCGCGGGGGGCCTGATCACCTTCGGCTCCTCGCTTCTGCACGGCGGCGAGCTGCCCGGCCTCGTCACGCCTGAACTCGCCGAGTTCATCCGCCCGGGGGCCTCGCCGGCCACCGCCTCTCTCCTCGCTGCGGCCTCCTGCCCGAGCCTGGACGTGGTACTGCTGTCTGCTGGCACCGCCCCCCACTGGGCCGCCGCAGAGGCCACCGTCGCCGCCCCGCTCGATCCGGGCCACCTCAGGAAGGTCACCGATGTACTCGCCCAAGGATGAGACCACCGGGGCGCGCATGGAGGACGCCCTGACCCACGCCGCTGCCCGCCTGTCCACCACGACGACGGGGGCACGGCCTGGGGTTGGCTCGGCCGCACCATCGGCAGCCGCACGGCAGGCGGCCACCGGCTCCGCGTCCACTGCGGCGAGGCGGCCAAGACCCCCGCCACCCGGAACGAGGAGATCGCCCTCGCCGAGGAACGGGTGTCCGACAAGGTGTCCCGCCCACACCTCCACGACCTGTACCGCTGGGACGGTGGCGAGTACGTCTTCGAAGCGGAGCTGATCGACTACATCACCCAGCCCGTCATCTCGCCGGAAACGCCCGACCTCACCGAGGATCCGTGCCTGCCGGACTCCTGGTGGACGCCCCGGTGGGAGAGCCTGGACGCCCTCAGCACCGCCGAACCGCCCCGCGAGACCATCCGCCAGTCCTGGGCCGACCGGGTCTTCCCCGAGTTCCTGGGGATCCCCGCCCCGGCCATCTCCGAACGCGTCACCGGACACGCAGACCTCCAGTGGGCCAACCTCACCCACGACCCCCTCGTCATCCTGGACTGGGAGCGCTGGGGAGCCGTCCCCGTCGGCTACGACCCCGCGATGCTGTAGGTGAACAGCCTCCGCGTCCCCGCCCCCGCCCATCCGACCGCCTGATCGGCGCCTCCATACGAGCCTCAGCGCACCCCTCCGCGCTGGGGCCCGCGTGCGTCAACTCCCGCCCCGTCTTTGGCATTTGGTGACGACCGCCTCGGCCACTGCTGGTTGAGCAGCAATCCGCGGTGACCTGTGCGGCTTTGGCGTGCTTGCGGCGGCTGCTGCCGTCCCATCCTTCGTCCTTAGACCCAACACTGATAGAAGCGACCGAATCGCTTCACCCGGTCGAAGGCTGTCTACCTTCACCAGTGCGCACTTCACCACTCGGCGCGACCCAAATCTTAGAGAGCCCATACTTCGCGACGTTCCACATGATTAAGATCGGAACATGCCGGACGATGTCGTATACCGCGAGACAATCCATTTGCCCATCGACCGTATGATTTTTGGGATCAATGAGACCGCACCTGTGGGCGGAGATTTGAGTTCACTGCAGGCCTGGACGGATCTCGATATGGATTCTGCGCCCGTGAGGGTTTCACCTGGGGCCATCCGTTTCGTGAGCCTGGTAGGGACTCATGTCGCCCTGGTGACAATCGAAGTGTGGGAAACCGCCCCCGAATCTCCCGCCTCCGAATTCGAGCTCGTGGGCCGCGAGCGATACAGAAGTACCAGTGGGGATGCGTCGCTTTTTACTATCAACGGCCCGTACGCGACCTTCCCTCTGGGACGAGACACGGAATACGTGCTGAGCGTTTGGCGCAAGGGAGGCGATGACGCGAAAGAACGCCATGACGAACTGGCAGGCCGGGTGCATCCAAAGGAAGGTCTCGAAGAATATGTCATTCAGTTCAGTGAATAACTAACCGAAACTGCCCCGGCTCGCCGCAGCCGGGGCAGTTTCGGCGAGAGGGTGAATACCTTACTTTTAAGACGTACGCCACTTCTGATTGATACTTGCGGTGCATTACCACAAGATGACTGACGTGCCGTTTACAGTTCCCCGATTGTCCACATCGAGACATAGCCCGGATGTCGCGTGGAATATAGAGGGGATCGAAGTGGGAATCGACATGCCACCAACCCATTTTTGAGAGTTTGCCCCAGAGCAGGGAACGAGAACCTCTGGTTTGCGCCGCCCCAGTAATCCCACATCTGGACCTGGGCTCCAGGGGCCACGGTGACTCGCGCTACGACGGTTTCGGAGACCGTGGCCTCGCATCCTGCACGGATGGCATATCTCCGGCGCCACTCGGCTGTCGCCGGCGCGGGCGTCGCCAGGGCGATCTTCGGCCGCTTGAGCAGCGGCAGGCTCATCCGGGAGGTCGTCCGAAGCCTCCTCGACTCCCCCAGCCAGAGCACCGTGAGCCAGCCGTTCTGCAACGCGCCGCCTCCGGGAAGACCATCCCGGCCAAGGACGTCATCACCGCCTCCACGAACGCCTGCGGCATCGGCCCCGCCCCCCCCCCCCCCCTGCTGGCCTTGCGGGAGAGCGCCACGGCCGGCAGGGAACAGGCGTCCGCGGCCCGCGGACCCGGCTGCCCGCCGTCCGGCAGATCCGCTATGAGGCCGACAGGGGCTCGGCGTTGGGCTAGGTCCATCGGGGTGGGGCGCGTCGACGTGCCGCGAGATCGACCAGCGCACCCAGACCACCGCGGGGCGGACGTGGGTGGCACACAGCCTAGGCAAGATATTCGAACGTACGATCTAATGGAGGGAGGTAGTCCGCACCGCCGAGGAGCACCCCGTGAGCACCACCGCCTCCGCCAGACCCCAGCCCGTCACCTGGGCACCCAGCCGGACCGGCCCGTGCACGGCCTGCCACTCCCCCTGCTGCCGGTACGGAGTGGGCGCCTCGACGTTGTGCGTGAGCTGTAGAAGCGCACGTCAGATGGTGGTCCAGGAGTGGTGATGTCCGAGCTGCCGCCGGACGCCGCCCGGCTCCGCACCCTCGTCACCTACCTCCGCACCGAGCTCACCCGCGCGGAGCGCGCGCTCCTGGCCGCCGAGCAGGAGGAAGCCGCGACGGCACATCGCAGGACGCCGCCGGAGCCGCCCGCGTGGCTGGTCGAGCACGGGACAGGCGTAGGGCGCCCGCCCACCCAAGTCCACGTCGGGGACTGCTGGGCCACCGGAAAACGCTGCGTGCCCGCCTCCGCCGAGCAACTACGCGAACTCCTCGCCCGCGGCGTCCCCGCCTGCATCCACTGCCGCCCCGACACCGCCCTCTTCACAGGGGACGGCGCCGGTGCCGACTGGGGCCAGCCGTAGAACACCCCTGGGACGGGCCGGCGTCGTAGCCGATGCTCTGCGCGAGCATCTCCAGCCGACCCGCGGCCTTCAACGCCCCGGCCGGCTCATCATCCACGAACCGGTCAAGTACCTCGGTCAGCTGCGCCAGCAGGTGGTCGACCTCCTCAGCGAGGCGCACCACGACCATCCCGCACACGATGACCCACACACGGCGGAATCCCGAAGAACAGGGCGAAGGCTCGACGGCACCGCGGACCAGGGTCCAGGGGTGCGGCACGCGCGCGAAGTCGCCGGCTGCCGGCCGCAATACGAGTGGACCTCTTCCCTCGGCTATCGCGGTGAAAGACACCTCATGCGGTAACCCGTCAGGCCGCGGGGTGTGAGGCCTTCCCTTTACAGATCTTGCCGAAGGTCCGCGCCGGGCCTCAGCCAGCGCCCAGAGGCCAGCTGAGCGTGGAGGCCGGGCGGGTGGGTCACCAGGGGCCGAAGAACCGTGTCCACCAGGTGGGCCGTGCCGCGAAGTGCTCCAGCCCGCTGGGGCCCTCGTAGTCGCTCTCCAACAGTTCCTCGGGGACACTCACGTAGCCGAGGTCGGCCAACGCCCGCTCCACGGTGGCGAGGTCGCCGAGGTCCAGCGCCCCCTCCTCGTGGGCCTCGGCCGTGCCGAGGAAGGCCCCCGGATTGTCGGCGCAAACCTCTGCGAGGGAGCCGAACTTGCTCACGCAGACCACGATCCGCGTCCCGCAGACCGTCGCGTCCGCAGGCACGTGGACGCGCCCGTACTCGCTGGAGTCCTGGGTGTCCCGCTCGGACTCGCACGAGACACCGAAGTCCGCTTCGAGCCGACGCACCAGCCCGCCGAACTTGAGGCCGGTCGCCGCGCGGTCGTAGTGCAGAGGCCGTTCCAACCGCTCCGGGTCATCAAGCTCGCGCAGCAGTGCCAGTAGTTCTATCTCGCTCTTCGCCATCCGCACATCCTGCCGCCCGTCGGGCGGGAGCGGTGAGACAGGGCCATCCTCATCACGCAGTAGCTGTCGCTGCTGGCTGGGTCTCTGATGGGAAAGCGATTGCTTCATCGAATGGGACGCGTGCCAGCAGTGGTGGAGCTGGCCGAGCATCCGGTTGAACAAGTGCCGCAGGGCTTGCATGTGCCAGTCCCCTCCTGCCCGGCGGCGCCGGTAATGGTACGCCTTCAGCCCTCCGGCCGTGGCAAACCGGCTCCTGTCGTCGCCGATCTCGCCCAGAATGCGGGCACCGAACTGGGGCCGATCCCAGGGAAGCTCAGCATGATCGCCGCGTCCGGGTGCCAGCGAAATGCCTCCTCGGTGGCACGCGCCAGGTCATCGACCGCCTCGCAGTTCGCGTCCAGTTGCAGCAGCAGGGCCCGTGCCTGCTTGCCCATGGCGTCCTCGACTAGGGGCAGCTGCCGAGGGGCCCCCTCGCGGAAGAGCTGCTGGGTTCGTTCGGCGTCCGTTTCGATACCTCGGCGGCGGCCGGCTCACCGGAGCATGGCCGTCAGCTTCCACATCTGCAGCTTGGCGGCCAGGGCAGGCGTGGGTGCGACGGCGAGGATGCGGCAGGCATATGGGCGGGTCAGGGTTCCCGGCTCGTCCTTGAATGCCTCGATCATCGCCGGGAAGTACTCCCTGAGGAGGGACCGCAGCTGATTGGCGACCTGCTGCCGGTTCCAGACCGCGTCCAGCTGCGCCCGGGCCAGGACAGCGACGGGCTGGGCCAGGTCGGTGTCGGCGGGCCAAGTGCGGTGCATCGGCGCGTCCGTGCGGCTGATGTTCGCGAGGACCAGGGCGTCGCCGGGGTCGGACTTCTCGCGGCTGACTCCGTGGCGGTCGCGGTAGCGGGAGGCAGCCATCGGGTTGACCGCGTAGATCTTCCGAAGGCCTTGCCTCAGCGTTGGGACCAACAGACCGCGGCTGGTCTCGATGGCCACCGGGATCGGCGTCTCGGCGGTGTCACCGTGCTCGGCCAGGAGGTCCAGCAGCAGTCGGTAGCCGTCCAGGTCGTCGTTGATCCGGCACTTGGCCAGCAGCTTGCCGGTGTCGTCCACGAGCGCGACGTCGTGGTGTCCCTCCGCCCAGTCGATCCCGCAGAACACGTCCATGGATCCCGCCCCTTTTCCGGCGCCGTTCTCGAAGGCGAGCACACGGAGAAGACGCGTCACCGTGCGGCAGTTCATCCATCGAGGATCCCGAACCCGACGGGCCTGTGGGGGGGCAGAACACGCCGCCCCGGGCCCATCAGAGATCCAGAACCTCTAATTACTAACGAAATAGAGGTGTCGTTTTCGGGAGAAGGCTTGCCCATGGCCCCTGACCTGTACGAATGGAAGATCGCCAAGTTTGGGGGGTCCCACCTCCGATGCAATCCTCCTGCGGGGGCAGGGCTCGGCGCCGGTCTCCGCGGCCGGGGAGGCTTGCCAAAGTGCGCTGGACGGCACGGACCTGAACCACTGTCTCCTCCCTCGTACGGGTGGCTCCGTCACCGCCGGCGAACCGCCCGGCGTCGTCATGCTGTCGAAAGGTGCATGAAACCGATCGACGAGCAGCACATCGCGGAGCCCGGCCTGGTGGTGCCGGACATCACCGGCGGGGACGAGGACACCGTCCGAGCCGTCGCGGCCGCGCTCGAAGAGCGCTGGGCGACCTCGGGGTATCGGCTCGGTGCGCAGAGATCCCGGCGAGCCCGGTGTCCGGGCGCGGGTCTACGCCGACGTCCTGCGCCCGGGACGCGGGAGCCCGTAGCCGAAAGCCTGGGCAAGCCGCCTCTGACGGGGTGGCTTGCCCGGCGGGCGCCGCGGTCAGCTGTGGCGGTGGAAGAGGCTGCGCCAGGGCGGTCCGGCGCGTGCTCCTCCTCCAGCAGTGGCGGCACGGCCGCTTCGAGCCGGCGCTCTTGCGGCTGTGCCGCAGGGTGTTGGACCGTAGGGGATCCGACGTACGCCACAGGGGAGAGAGCAAGTCCGTGAAGGCAGTGGCTCTCTACACGATCCTCTGGGCCGTCACGGCCGGGGTCGCCTGGCGGTGCTGGAGGAGGTGGCGCCAGGGTGCCGACCAGTTGTGGCCGGCGAAGTGGGGTGCCCTGTCCGTGACGCTTCTTACGCTGGCCTTTTCGATGGCGTTGACGCTTCATCCCCTCGGCGTGGCGCCGGCCGTCACCATCAGCCTGGTCACGGTCCTGCTGGGAGGTGCTGCGGCGAGCATGATCGCCACGCACGTGTCCGTCCGCCGTGCCGACGCCGCGACCCGGGCGATGCGCACCGGCCTTGGGCTACCGGTCGAGCGGCGCATGTGGCGTCCTGCCACCATCGGCATCCTGTGGTGCACGGGCGCCTTCCTGCTGTTGATGGTGTGGGTGCTCTCCATCTCCTTCGACGAGCAGCGGCTGGAGAGGGAGCAGGCTTTCAACGCCGGTCTCGCGATCGCGTTCTGCGTCATCGTCGTGGGGCTCGTACACGCCGGCGTCCAGAAGACGCGCATCAGCCGGGAGCAGCAGCGCGTTCGCGATGCCGAGGTCGCATACCTCTCCCCGGACTCCGAGCGCCCCCAGTAACAGTTGGGCGGGCCCGGTCATGGTGACCCCCTTGAGATCGGCGGTGTCAGTCGTCGAGCTGCGCTGGGCGAGCCGAGTGGGTCAGGGGTGACATCCTCCCTGGACGCCGAGGACTGGCCCGCGCTGAGCATGACGGCCCGGTCGGGATCGAGGGCGACCCCGACAATCCGGAGGAGTAAGGGAGACTGGATGCCCCCGGCGGCGTGCCAACGTCCGGCCGATGCTGCCGCCGCCGGGCCCCTCTCTACTCCGCCCGCTCCGCCGCGTAGGTGCCGTCCGTCAGCACCGCCTCGGTCAGCTCGAACCACTCCTCCCCCGCGGGACCGGTCCAGTCGATCCGGGTGCCGGCGGAACGGCTGCTGGGCAGGTGCAGCGGCTGACCGTCGCTCACGCCGCCGGCCATGTTCTCGATGTAGAGCAGGGTCTGGGCGGCCGGCGTACGCAGGTCTGTCCGGAGTCCCTGGCACCGGATGCTGTCCGCGGCCTGACGCATCTCGTCGGTCAACCAGCCGGGTTCATCTCATACATCGCGCCAGCATGAAGCGGGTCCCGCTTCCGCCGGAGGCGGCGTGTCCCGCCGACGTGGTGTTCAAGTGCCCAGTCCCAGCGGCTCGCCACCACTCCCCGATATGCGCGGCACGGGCCAGGCCTGCTCCCAGCGCCAGGACGCCCACCGGTCAGCGTCCGCGAACGGCCCCGCCCGGTCCTCGAGCATCGTAAGGACCTGGGCGCGGGCGAGCTCCACGGCTTGGTGCTCGATGTCGGTGACGATGCCCAGGCGCCTCACGTGGACGTACTCGTCTTCGTCCTTCCACGTCCACGTGCTCAGATCGGGGTCGATGACGAGGTCGACGGTCAGGTCGAACGTGTCGAATCCGGCCCGGGTGCGGCGGGTGGGGCGCTCGAAGTTGACGTACCAGTTCCTCAGTCCGGCCGCGGTGAAGAAGGCGTTGATGCTGAACCACGCCGTCGCTGGTTTCCACAGCAGGAGCTCCGTCTCCTGCCACACCCCGGGGGCGAGCCGCCACTCCCCCGTCGCCATCGCGTCGAACGCCTCCGTGCGCACCGACCGGTCTCCGTCGACGCGGGCCTTGGCGTACAGGGCCGGCCACAGCGTCTGGGCGCCGGGCGCGCAGGCGGTCACCAACGCCTCGCCGGTGTCAGCGATCACGCGCAGCGCATGCTCGCTCCACACCCGCCCGGAGCGGTGCACGTCGCGCCGCACCACCGTCTCCCCCACCCCGAAAGTCTCCAACGGTTCCCCTCTCGTTGCGGCCCGGCCGGAACACCCGGCAGGACGGGCACCACCCTGAGCGCACGCGGCCGGGGCGGGCAAGCCCCCGTGCGGGGCAGCCTGCCCGGGCTCCCCTGGGGTTTGCCCAGCCACTCGGGCTTGCCCAGCAGCGCGGCCAGGCTTGCCCAGGCTTGCCCGCCGGTCAAGCCTGCCCAGGCGGCGTCTCCCACACCGGGCGGGCAAGCCCGGTCCTCTCGCACTGGAAGCACCGGTCGCACCCAGGCGTGGTGCGGGCCGCGATGGTGGCGACGGCGTGGCACAGGGGCCGGGTGAGGCCATCGAAGTGAGCATGGTGAGAAGGGAGTGCATGCCGCTTGCTGAGGTGGACCTCCACGGCAGTCCCGGGCCCGGTCCCGGGCCGGGATGGACAGTTCCATGGCGACGCCGCGGGCGAGCGCGTGGAGGAGTCGTGGAGCCGGCCTATGGTCTCGGCTCCGGACAGCTCCACCCGTGCTGTGCAGTAGGTGTCGTGCGGATCGGTGAGGGCCAGCAGCGCCTCCGGTCGCGCGAACGGCACGAGGCGGCCGACCGGGTCGTGGTGTGCGGCGTGGGGGCCGGGGCGAAGACGAACAGCACGGGTGGACTCGACCGCTCCCCCGCGATCATCACGGCCGGAGGCACTGTGCCTGCGGGTCATAGCAGTTGAGGCCCATAGATGAAGCCATCTCGGCCGCGTAGGCGGATGCCTCCTCCGCCATGCTCCAGCGCATCGGGAAGTAGATCAGGGGGCCACTGGCCTCTCCGAGAAGCGGACCAGTCGACCACGGCGAGTTGTCGTCCTCGTCCTCGTCCTCGGTGAGATCCGGCCATCGTCCCAACAGTACGGCGACATAGGCTGCGATTTGCTCGGTCGGAGCAACACCGGGCCCGTCCGCGGCGATGTACTCGTCGTACAGATCGGTGAAGCACCGGCCCGCAGCAGCGTCATCTGAAGGCCGCTCGCCTTCCCAGACAGCAAGGTCATAACTCATGCGCGAAGCCTGCCATCCAGCACTGGCAGAAGCGCCGGCGGACCAGATCGCCTGAGCAGCCGTTGTTCTACCGATCATGGTGGGCGTGAGTTCGAGTGTGGTTGCCCGGCCGGGTGATCTTCCCCTGGTCTGGGCATGAGGTCAGGGCCTCCCGAACAGCTCGTGGGTGCCGCATCCATCAGAGCGTCAGGAAACCCTGGTGCCGCAGTCTTTCGTGCTGTCGACCGCGTCGTCCCACTCTTCTTCCCGGCCTTGGGTCAGGCCCTGGTCTCAGGCTCCCCGCTGTCCGGCCCGGGATGCTCCCGACGCTCTGGAGGGCGGCGAAGTCGGCGTGTGCCGGCGTCGAAGGCCTCCGGGTACGCCTGCCCGTTTCTCGTGCTCGGCCACGGCCCGGTAGACGCTGGACAGGCTCGGATTCCGGCCCCTTGCGCCAGCCGGTGGGGACGATCAAATCGAGCTGAATCTGCTCACCGCCCGCGCGGCGCCGCAGGACGGTATGGAGCATGTCATCGGTGATGACCGGAGGCCGGCCGTCGTGCTTGCCCTTGCGGGCCGAGGTGTCGAGCCCGTCCAGGGCCGACTCCCGGATGTTCTCCCGCGCGCCGTGTCGATCTCCCTGCAGCTCACGAAGGACCTGGCCATCAAGGCCGGGACCCCCGACGCCGCCTGGCGAGCGGCTGCGACCGGGTGAGCTCGGCAGGCTCTGCCCGGCATGATGGGGCCGTGACCGACGACGAGTACATGAATGACCCCGACTTCTGGGCCCGGGCTTTGGTGAACGCACTCGGCCGCATCGTCGGCGAGGTGAGCATGATCCACAGCGTCGAACCGGCCAGGCGGTCCGAGCAGGCCGCGCATCTCAGCAATGCTGCGGTGTCGGTGGAGCGGATCACGGCAAGGCTCGACGAGCTGAGTGATCCCGACCGGCCCCTGATGCTCGGCCCGATACCGGGCCTGCCGCAGGCTCCGGCCCGGCACCTCCCCTACGTGTATCCCGACCAGTTGTTCATCGAGGTTCTGAATCACCGCTTCAGCGGCTCACAGCGGCGAGCCCTGACCGGGGAGATGATCACTGTCTGCGAGGAGGTCAACTATCTCCTGGCGTGCACCAAAGGCGGAGCGATCGGAGGTGCCTGGCACCAGTGTGCTGCCGAGCTCACACGGTGCACGAGTTTGTACGAGAGCGCCTGGCAGCGGTTCGCGGCAGCTGTCGGCGACGGCACTTGGGAGACCCCGCCGTCTCCGACACTGGGGCCGGAGACCACGCAGGCATTCCGATCGGCTGTGGAAGGGCTTCGGGCAGCGCTCGACGTCCTGAGGCGAGAGACACGACTGGTCGGCCTCGACAGTTGGGTTCGCTGACGCAGGGGGCGGTTGCTGATAGCCCGGCCTCGTCGACCGGATCAGCTCGCAGCGCACCGCAGGCCCGCTCAAGGAACTCGTCACGGTCATGGGGTCCCACCGGAGCCCCTGCGGATCAGTGGCTGCTGTCGTTCCGATCGGGAGTGGTGTCGGTCGAAGGGGATCTCGTTCGGGTGATCGCGATGGGTTTCGGGCATGAGGCGCAGGGTCTTTCGTAGCTCGGTAGGAGCCCACGCCAACGTGTTTGCCAGGAGGCCCTGTTGTCACAGACTTGCGCCTTCTCGCAGGGCGGGTCCAGTCCGAACGATTGTCGTACTGGGAAGGCACAATCGGCGCATGTCTGAGATCTTCGTCGAACTGGGGGAAGTCAATGCGCCGTCGGGTGCGCTGGTCCTCGGCATGGCTGGGTGGATCGACCAGTGGCGGGACCTGGGGCAGCCCTTGTCCGAGCGTGCCAGGACGGTTGCGGCGAGGGGAGGAGGCCATCTTCAGCAGTGGTTGTGCGAGGCGGTCGCGGTTCCGGCAGAGGACGACCGGCCCTTGATGGTGCGGGCGCGCACTTCGCCGTCTCCGTTCGGCAAGGAACCGACGATCGCGACCCTGGAGATCAGTCTTGGTCTTTCGTGGCCTAAGACCGCGGACCGGGCGGCACCGGTCCGACTCGGGGACCTGCCCGTCGACCGGTGCGGCATGGTTGTCGGCGATGCCGCGGGGCTGGACGCGTGGACGGGAATGGACGCCGAGCCGGCGGACGGGCTCGCCGATGTCTTCTACTGGGGCCTGTACGCGGACGACGCACATGCGCGGTTCGGTGGTGAGCGGATCGCGCAGCACGGCGTCGACGGACCGCATGGGTGGCTGGACCTCCCGGTGGCTGAGGCGGCGGCACGTGCGGCCGAACTCGCCGCCTGGCGGGACCGCCTCCACGGCAAGGGCCTCATGTCTCGGTCGACAAGCACACCGATTTCCACCGCTTCCAGCGGGCCGGGTGGCACCATCCGCTCCATGTCGGTGCGATCGACGTCGGCGGTTGCCGGGTGCTCGGCATTGAATGGGACCAGGGCGACCACTCGATTCGGCACCGCGGCGAGCGGGACGCCGGCCAGGTCTATCCGGTCACGCTCGAAGCTGACGAGACGGGGACGACAGTGATGCGATGGACCATCCCGCCCTACGACCTCTGCGACGAGGACGAGTGATGAGCCCTGTGACGCGAGTTGCGAGATCACACGGGCCAAGCGGGTCGAGCATGCCATTTCGCGGCGACGCGCTGAGGGCAGCGCGAGCGGACTTAGTGGCGGAGCAGTGAGTAGGGCGAGCCGTCACACAGTCCAGCAGGGCCGGCGCTGCCGCTGACGTACGGCGTCCACGTACGACAGCTCGACGTACGGTTCTGCGAGATCCGCCCCAGCCGGTACGGCCACCAGCTCCCCCAGCGCGGTCAGCCGTACGGCTGGGTTCACTGATGGAAGGCCGAACGACTGGGATCGCCGAGTAGCCGCCTCGATGGGATGAGAACGGTCAACCCTCGGTGGCAGCTCCTGCCTTCGACTCCCCCAGCTGTTCCGGTGCTAACGCCGTTAGCACCCCGGCCAAGAACGTGGCGGCGCCCGCCGGGGGATCCGGCGGGCGCCTTCATGTGCCAACGGTAGAGCTACTGCTCACCGTGCGCGGCCAGGAGCCGCTCCAGGAGAAGCTCACGCTGTGCACTGGACATCTTCTCGAGAATGATGTCGGCCACCTTGAGACCGTCGTTCCACGGCATGTGGGGAGCGCCTGCCTGGGGTGCCTCACTGATCGACGGGGTCTCGGCGTGTGGGGAGAGCGGAGCGGTGCTGGAGTCGGCACCCGGAGTGGAGTGCCCGGTGCTAACGGCGTTAGCACCGGGAGGCGAAGTCTGGGTGCTAACGGCGTTAGCACCCTGGACGCTCGACTTGCGCCGCTTGGACACTGCACGCTTGGCCAAGGCTTCCTCAGCGGCACTCTGCTGCTGCTGCGCCGGAAGTTGACCCACGTTCCGTGCGATCTCCACGGGCAGGGTCCGGTCCTCGACGGCCTCCTGCAGTTCGGGAGTGAGCTTGAGCAGGGCAATGCGCTGGGTGACCCAGGGGCTGGACTTGCCCAGGGCACGCGCGACGGCTCGTTGCGATCCGTGAACTACGACGAGCCGCTGGAGGGCCTTCGCTTCGTCGAGAGGGTCGAGGTTCTCGTGCTGCACTGCCGCGATGAGGGCGGTTTCCAGGAGGGTGTCGGCGTCCTGCGCGAGGGAGTCGTCGACGTGGACGGGAACCTCGTCGAGCCCGGCGAGGTTCGCTGCGGCCAGACGCCGGTTGCCGTCGACGACCACGTACTCCGCCTGGCCAATCTGTTCCTGCTGCCCGGGGTGGGCGGCGAGGAAGGCCTGGCGTGTGACGGCCGCGAGGGGCTGGATGACGCCCCGGGAGGCAAGGCTGTCCGCGAGGTCCTCGACCGATTTGAGTTCCTCGCGCGGGTTGTAGGGGTTGTGCGCAAGAGCCTCCAGCGGGACGCGCAGCGTCCCGGCCGGGGTGGCTGCAAGCTGCTCCGCAGCCGAAGTGTCCTGGCCCGCGAACCGCGCGAAGGAAGCCGCGCGGCTGCTCATGGGCTGGGCGACCGCGTTGAAGGTGGGGGAGTCCCCCAGCCTGTCTGCCTTGCTCATACGCTCTTCACCCCGCGGGCGATCTGCCGCATCTGATGCGACTGCTCGCAGTCGGGTGCGTAATCCAGGAGCGGTCGCTGCTTGCGGACGGCCTCGCGCTGCTCCTTGACGTCGGGGACGACGGCGAGGACCGGGGGAGTGCCCAGTGACTTCCATTTGTCGAGGGAGGAGGTCGCGATGTAGCCGCGGCGGCTGTCGAATTTGTTGACGACGAGGCCGAGCTGCTCGATCTCGATGTCGAAGTCCCGGGAAAGGGAATCGATCTGCTGGATGAGCATCCCGTACGCCTGGGCGGAGGTGTCCTCGGCTTCGACCGGGATGACGAGGCCCGAGGAACCGGGCCGCTCTCCGTCGCGCTGGCGGCCGTAGTTGAGGGCGGCGTCCATGGCCAGCCCCAGGCTGGGAGGGGAGTCGACGACGATGACGTCGAAGTGCTCTTCGAGGGGGGCCAGTGCCCGTTCGAGTGCGGCTTCGCGCGGGCCGCGGAAGACGGTGAGGCCAGAGTCGAGGAGGAACGCGTCGAACGCGGCGGGCAGGATCCGCAGACGGCCGCCGAAGCGGTCTCCGCTTATGGCGACGGTCAGGTCGAGCAGGGTCTGCTTCGCCTGCTCGCGGTGGAGCATGTGCGTGATGAGGCTTTCCTCACCGGCGGGGATCGCGGTGAGGCCCAGCTGGTGGGTGAGGTGGCCCTGGGGGTCGTAGTCCACGAGGAGGACCTTCAGCCCGCCGATCGCGGCAGAGGCCGCGGCGCCGATGGCGGACGGGTCCTCCGCAAGGGCCTCGGCGAGGCCGGCGGAGACAGCGGTCTTGCCGACGCCGCCCTTCTGGTTGCAGACGATGATCCGCCGAGTGGTCTTCTGTGCCTCGGCGGGGTGGTCGGCCAGCCAGAGGACGACTGACTGTGCCAGGCCCTGGATGTAGGAGACTCCGCGCTCGCGGCAGTCGGTCTTGAAGTCCTCGTAGAGGCCTTCGGGGAGGTAGGTGCCGAAGGAGTCGGCTCCGGCGGTGTTGGCCGCGGGGAGCTCGTCCGGGCAGTCGCGCCAGGCCTGGATGCCCGCGGCGACCGCATCCTGCATATCGGTCTGGAGCTGCGCTGCACGGACCTTGAGTGCCTGCTGGAGGTGAGCGGGCAGCTTCGAGGCGAGCTTCTCCCTCTCAGCTCCCGAGTTCGGAGATGACATAGACGGCAACATACTGCCGCGATATGCGATATCAGTGATCCAATAAGCGCGTTTTGCTAACTTTCCACGGCAGTTGCTACTCCAGTGCTAACGCCGCAAGCACTGAACCTGGGGGTGCTAACGCCGTTAGCACCCCCAACTCGCATACCCCGGCCCTGCCCCATCGCACCTCAACCGGTGTCCCGTCTCACCGAACCTCGACCGATCTCACTGAACTTTGATCGGTGCCGCTACTGCGCAGCGTCGAGGCCGTAGTCGGCCCACCGGCGAGACCTCCAGCCAGAACTGGCAAGGTGGGCACATGAAACCGCTCTCGGAGATGAGTGAACGCGAGTACTTCGCCTTCGTCGGCAAACGCCCAGGCATGTTCGTCGGCAAGG
Source organism: Streptomyces sp. NPDC059917 (assembly GCF_042730635.1). Lineage (NCBI taxonomy): Bacteria > Bacillati > Actinomycetota > Actinomycetes > Kitasatosporales > Streptomycetaceae > Streptomyces > Streptomyces sp. NPDC059917. Next base: position 137,746 of record NZ_JBHWLC010000001.1, on the reverse strand, counting down.
CCTCCTTCAACAACCTGACGGCGTTCCTGATGGGGTACGACCAGCACGCCATGCGCCACGGCGGAGACGGGCTCGCCAACTGGAGCGAGTGGCTCGTCGACCGCCGCGGACGGGACTGTAACCACGCCTGGCCCGGCCAGGTCCTTCACATCGCCCTCCCCGACGGCTGGGACGACTCCTGGAACCTTGCGCCTGAGGATGATGAGCACGCGATCAAGGTTCTGTTCGAGCTTCTCGACGAGTTCGCTGGCGAGCGGCAGTAGCGCAGCGCTCGCCGGCCTCCGCGGGTCTGCGCGGACCAGCGGGACTACCGGTCAAAGTTCAGTGAGATCGGTCAAGGTTCGGTGGGACGGGACAACCGGTCTCGCTGCCCCTTGCCCACCAGCCACAGACCATCCCAGACACCCACTACTGCGCGCCTCGCCGCCTTGCCCCCCAACGGACCGGGCACGCGCACTCTGCGCATCCCCGCCCTCGCCTCCAATGGATCGCCGAAGGCGGAGCCTCAGCTCCCCGTACCGACAGTGCTTGTGGAGCAGAGCCCCTGTCCGGCCGTCAGCTGGACATGGCTCACGAACGCCCTGCGCTGATGTGGCGAGAGCCAGGCTGCTGTTCTGGTGATCTGAAGGCGGACCAGCCCCAAGACGCTGCCCCTGAGAGCAGAGTCATCAGCCGCAGCAGCGGGGGACTCGGAACGCAAAGAGCGGCCCCCGTCTCCCGGTCGGTCTCCGGATGGCGGCCGCGATCTGGCCTCACCACGTCCAAACGCCTCATGCCGCCGCCCCGATCAGGGCGGCGGCCAGGAGCTCGATGCCTCCGGTCTGGTCCGGGTTGCTGAAGTTCTCACGCTCTTCAAACTGAACGGCGCACTCGTCGCGGTGACGGTAGACCCGGGTACGACCGTGGCCGCTCGGACTTGCAGCTCGGTGTTGAGGCGGTCGGCGTCGCGCGAGGCGAGCCGGGTCTGGGTGTACGGGCCGAGGCGGAGCACAGTGAAGCCGGATCCGTCAGCCCGCCGCGCTTCGACGCCGCCGCCATAGTGGGCCGGGGGACATGCCGGCATCGTCGGGAAGGTCGAGGCCCGCGGCAGCGTGGGAAAGCGCGGTGTAAGCCGGCTGCCAGAGGCCGAGGATCGTGGCGGTCTCGCAGCGGAGCCAGCCCCTACGGGTGTAGCGCTGGGCGTAGGCCGCGGCGTGCGGGGTGTCGGGGTGGACCAGAGCGATGGCGATCACGTCAGGTCCGTGGTCGTCGCCCGGCCGGATGTGTGCACGTTCGATGTGGGCACCGACCCGGACGGCGACGTCCTGGGCGCAGCCGGGGGTCCAGGGTTGGGGGGTGCGCAGGGCGGCGAGCATCGCGCGGAACGCGTCGACGACGGTCTGGTCCGCGGGGGCGAGGACGGTGCCAGGCACGGTGGCGCGGCGTCGGAACAGGCGGCAGATCATCGGCGGCTCTCCTGCTCGGGGTGGGCGGCGGAGACCAGGGCGAGGGCCGCGGTCACGGTGTCGGTGAGGGTGGTGCGGACCGGTACGCCGTGGCGAGGTGGGCGACGTAGATCAGGTAGCGGTTGCGCTCTGGGTTGGGGCAGTCGGGCGGGCAACCCAGGACTGACGGTCGCGATGCCGATCCCGAACCCGGCGGCGAGCTCGGCGTAGGTGTCACCACACCGAAGGCGGGCCAGGGCGAGCAGGGCCCGACGGCCGACGGGCAGTCGTCACCACCGGGTACCGATCTCCCTTTGCCGAACTGCGAGTTGCTCGGTCAGGTACCGCAGGGTACTGCTGGACAAATCGATCGACGACGGGTAGACCAGCACGCGAAGCTCGTGGCGGACACGGGTGATCTTGGTCGAGAACCCATCTACCAGGAGCTTCGTCGTTTCGTACAGCCGACCATCACCACAGCCCCACCGTCAGGTTGAAAAAAGCTCACTGAGTTGAGGGCGCGCCCGCCGTGTACAGCGGTGCTGACGTCAGGGCCAGTTCGCCAGCCCTCTCCAACAGGACCTAGGGTCGAACGCAGCCCGCACCGATATGGCGTGTGCGGGTCAGGCCCGGTGCCCGCTTCGATCGGGGGCAGTACCGCCGGGCCGCCTTCATCCTTCCGTCGGTGGCTCCCGTATCCACTCCTGTACGACAGGCCGGCTATGGGGCCGCGGTCTTGCGGCACGACTCGGGCAGGTGGGCCTGGACCTCGGCTGCGAGCTCGGCGGTGGTGCGGGTGCCCTCGAGGACGAGGTCCGCGCTTTCCCGGGTGGGGGCGACGTGGCGGGTGTACGAACGGTGACTGGCGTCGTATCCGAGGAGGCCGGGGGCCGGGTCCAGACCCTCCTGCAGTTTCCGGAGGGTTTTGCGGACGACGCGAATGTCGGCAGGGGTGTCGACGTACACGGTCAGCGTGGCGAGGGCGGTGAGCTGGGGCAGCGCGAGCGCGAAGGTGCCCTCCACGATCACGAGGGGGCTGGTGGCGTGCTCGGCGAGCGCGCGTTCGATCCGGGCGTGGTCGAGGGATCGTGGGTCGCTGAAGTCGACCAGTCGGCCCGGTTTCCCGTCGAGGCGGGGAACGCTCGGGGACAGGCCGGGGTTGCGGTGAAAACAGGAATCCAGGTGGACCAGGGCGGCTCCGGACATGGTGGCGGCCAGCGTGTAGGCGAGGGCAGTCTTGCCGGAGCCCGCACCTCCGCCGATGAGCAAGATTCGCGGTAGGTACTGGGTCACGTGTGCAGTGTCTCAATTCATGGTTGGAACAGCTGAGGCAGCCGATTCGGCGAGGGCCACCTCGACCTCAGTGTCCGGCCCGCGCTACCTGCGAGCGGCCGCCGCTTTTTGTAGGCGGCTGCCCTCAGCACCAGCGGGGGCGGGATCGTTTCCCCGGTGAACCCGTAGCCCAGCCGGGTGAGTTGATGCTCGAGGCCATCTACGAGCTGGGGCCGGGAGGGCTAGGCGATGCTTCTCGGATCATCTGGCTCCGCACATGATCCGAGAAACATCGCCTAAGCAACTCGGCCGGCTCGGTGGCCGTCCGCCGACCTTCGACCGCGAGGCGTACAAGCAGCGCAACACCGTCGAGCGGTGCATCAACAGGATCAAGCAGTGATGCGGCCTGGCCACCCGCTATGACAAGACCGCCACCCCTGTACCTCGCCGGACTCAACATCGCCGCCATCTTCATCTGGTCAGCCAGGTGACTGCGGCCGGGTGCCTAGACCCATCCCTCATCGAGGTACACCGTCCAGGTGTCTCTCACTGCCTTGTGCAGTTCAACCAGGGCCGCAGCGTCTGCGATGGCTGCCGGGGCGTCGGACAGCCGCAACGGGGAGTCCGGGACGCTGTTGCGGGTGTAGACCGGCAGCTCGCCATTGCAGCTGAAGGCGTGAAGCGATGGGGGAGCACCGTTGAACCATGCCGGACGGTTCTCCTCGGCCCACGCAGCCGCAGCGTCGACACGATCCACATGCACCAGTAGATGCTCAGGAGCAGGCCCGCCACTGAACTGCACGAGGAAGCCGTGAGCGTCCACTGCCCACCAATCCCACAGGAATCCGGGTCGGGGGTGCCGCAGGATTGCCGTCATGCCGTCACCGTATCCAGGCCAGACAAGGCCGTTGAAGGTGATCCGAAGGAAACGCCTAGATGTGTTGTCCGGGGAGGTTGGTGACGCGGCTGGCGGGTGTCTGGCCACTGATGCCGGTGTGGGGTCGGTGGTAGTTGTACCAGTCGATCCAGTCGGTGAAGGCTTCCTGGCATTGCCGGTCTGAGGTGTAGGGCTGTTGGTAGGCCCATTCCTCGAGCAGGGTGCGGTGGAAGCGTTCGACCTTGCCATTGGTCTGCGGCCGCCAGGGCTGGGTCCATCGCGGGCTGATGCCCAGGTCACGGCAGGTGTCGCGCCAGGTGTTCTTGCTGTAGGCCCAGCCGCTGCCGGTCTTGTTGCGCCGGCCTTCGGCCCGGCCGAGGGTCTTGTGGCCGCCGCCATCGGGAATCCGGCCGAGTTTCTTGACGTCGATGTGGATCAGTTCGCCCGGCCGGGAGCGTTCGTAGCGGCGGATGGGTTCGCCGGTGGCTCGGTCCAGGGCCGCGAGTGGTGGCAGGCCGTGACGGGCCAGGATGCGGTGGGCGGTCGAGGCGGCGATCCCGCACCGGGCCGCCAGCCGCAGCGGACCGATGCGGTGCTCGCGCCGCAGGCGCAGGACCTGTTCCTCCACCGCCGTCGGCGTCCGGGCGGGCTGGTGGTGGGGGCGGCTGCTCCGGTCACTCATTCCGGCGACGCCCAGAGTGCGGTAGCGGGTGGCCCAGCGGGCCGCGGTGGTGTGGCTGACCTGGAAACGTTCCGCGGCCCGGCGCACGGGCCAGCCGTCGTCCACGACACAGCGGGCCGGGCGCAGTCGTCCGGTCTCGATCAGCGGGGCATTACGGTGGATCACGAGGGCCTCCTCGGATCTGTGTAGATGTCGCAATCCACACCGACCCCGGAGGCCCTCACGCATTTCAAGGACCCAGCACGCGTGTCACCAACGTCCCCGGACAACACACCTAGACCATCCGTGTGATCAAGACCGTGATGATGCGCGCTCTGCCCGCGCTCGCCCTCCCCGCAACGCCCCTCCTCACCACCACCCCCGCCTCGGTTGCCACCGGGCATCACCCCATCGCCGCCCCACCCTCCGCTGTAGAGACGGGCGTGGTAGGGAGGCAGCCAGCCAGCCAGCAAGGTCGACATCGTCCCCCTCGCCAACGCCTGGCGCTCCGGCGCCGACCTCTGGGATACCGCCAAGCGGAAGGCCTTCGCCAACGACCTCCAAGGCCCGCAGCTCCTCGCTGATGGCGATATCTGAATCTCCCCACCCGGCGCTCGGGCTGCCCGCAGAGTTGCTCGGCTTGATTCCCCAGGCAGACCCGCGCTGACCTGCGGACGGGCGCCACGCGGGAGGGGCCGCCCGATAGCCAGCCAGCACCAGGGCCTCGGTGGCCGGTCCAGGGTGCGCGGAGCGCATCGCGCGAGCGGCGCCGAAGGCGCCCTTGACGGGCCGGCGTCGCCCGGACACTGAACGGTCGGGCGGCCCCGGCACGCCGACGGCTTGGCGCTCGCCGTGCTTCCCCACTCGCTTGAGGAACGGACCGAGTGGGGCGAGGAGTAGCCCTGGTCGTTTCCAGGGCTGTGACCGCGCTTCCGTGATGACTACGACCTTTGCCGCTCATGGACGTGGGCGCCGGGTCAGGCGGACTCGAAGCTGGGGGTTGCGGGTCCGATGTTGCCCGTTTCGTCCATGAACTGAAGATTCATAACGAAGTTCAGGACGAACGCGGTGAACGAGCCGTCGAAAGTCACGCAGCTGGATCCATGCACCGCTGTGACGACCTTCCATCGGTTCGGATCAGGGCTGCACGGCATGAAGAAGTGGTCATCCCCGCCGAAGTCGTACCCCCAGTAGATGAGACCGTTTTCCTCAGGGTGGAACGGATAAGGAAAGTCGTCGGGGCGCCGCTCGCGGGACCGGCTGATGCGCTCGTGCATCTCACGCATGCGTGGCAGGAGCGGAGTCGAGCCTTGGGGGTGGAAGACCATGAGCTCTTCGGAGATGATGCCGCTGCCGTAGGCGTCCATGAAGGCCTTGTAGTCGCTCGGCAGCGACGAGCCGAGGTGGTTTTCAACCTGAGCCCAGTCGCTCGGCGAGTGCGGCCTTGGCGCAGGCTCTCCCAACAGGCGCTTCAACTCCTCAAGGTCTGACACATACCCACCTCGCTCAAACGTCGCGTTGACCAACGATGACGAAGATAGCTGGGCCAGTTCGGCCACGGTCGAAAGGGGGAGTGGTCACCTGGATCAGTTCCTCGGGCCGTGATTCCGACAAGGCGGCATGCCGGATCGCTTCGTCGCGGCACAACTTCTCTATGGGGTTCCGTGAGCTGTCGGACGTCCTGCTTCCGGGGATCGAGCTGAGGATCGGGCGGCTGCATGCGAGCGTTCACGTTTCTCGACTCTGTCGGGGATCTTGTGATGTCGCAGGGTCATGGGCCCAGGAGTACGCGTTGGCGTAGGAGGTCGAGGTTGGCTCGGCCGTAGGCCATTGCGCTTGATGAGCTTGACGCGGGTGACGTGGCCCTCAATCTGTCCGAAGCTGCATGGCGTGGAGAGTCCCGCGGTGACGGCGTCGAAGTCGCGCCGCAGGCCGCTGACCAGCGAGTGGAGGGCTGGTAGGTCGTCGGCAAGGACTCGCTCCATCCAGTCGGGAAGTTGGTCTCCGCGGAGGTGGTGGAGCATCTCAGCGAAGTCGTGGACGTGCCGTGCGGCAGCGTCGAGGTGAGGACAGGCCATACGAATCTCCTTCAGTTCCGCGGCGTCGGCGGCCGCGAGGTGTTGAGGGTTCGTCATGATCCAGCGGACGACGCGTCGAGGCTTCGGGCGGTCCTGGGCTGCGGCCGGGACACCGGTTGCTACTTCCGTCCTGGTTGGCGGGGAGGTCTGAAGGCGCGGAAATAGCGGCGGAGGCACTGGACACTCCCGGTGAATCCGTGCTCGCGCAGTTCCCGGTGGAGATGGGGAATGTCGTGACAGCCCTCCAGCCAGCGGGCGTGGAGGTGGGGCTTGTGCTCGTCCAGCAGGGACAGCCGTCCGGTGGCCTTCGCCAGGAGTTCGTCGAGGCTCGCGGCGCGGGCCAGGCACTGTGGCGGTCCTACGCTGCCGCCTTGGAGGGTCTCGACGGGGTGACCCTCGTCGACGTCGACGTCGAGCGCTCGGTGCCGCACCTGTGCGTCGTGCTCGTCGCCGCCCGCGACCGCGACCGCATCTTCCGCACCCTGCGCGAGCGCGGCATCGGAGTGGGCACCCACTACCCGCCCAACCACCTGCAGCCCGCCTTCGCCCCCTAGACCCGCACTCTCCCCGTGACCGAGAGCGTGGGTCGAAAACTCCTCACCCTCCCCTTCCACCAGCACCTTACCGACGCCGACGTCCGCCGCGTGGCCGCCGAACTCGCCAGCGCCGTTGCCGAAGCCAAGGCCGACCGGTGACTCGGCCCCGGCGCATCCTCACCGTCTGCCTCGGCAACATCTGCCGCTCACCCCTGGCCGCCGTCATCCTCGCCCGCCACGGCGGGGCGGCCGTCGAAGTCCGCTCGGCCTGAATCCGCGACCGGTGGCAAGGCGAGCCCGCGCACCCGGTGATGGTGGCGGCCGCGGCGGCGCGCGGCTACGACCTCAGCGCCCACCGGGCCACCCAGGTCACCGACAGCCTCATCGACTGGGCCGACCTCGTGCTGGCCATGGACGCCACCAACCTCACCGCCCTGCACGCACTCGCCCCCGCGGCCCGGCACGCCACAAGATCGGCTTGTACCTGGGCGGCCGGGACGTCCCCGACCCGTACGGGAGGGAGCCGTAGGCCTTCACCGAGGTGATCGACCTCGTGGAGACCGCGGCCCGCCTGCACCTGAAATAGCGGCCAGAAGGGAGATCAGCCGCTCGCGGCGGACAGCAGGACGTCCACCAACCGCTCCGCGGCATCCGGCCTCCCGTACGCACGGGCCCGTCCCGCCATCGCCGCCCGCCGGGCGGGATCGGTCAGGAGCGGGCCCACCGCATTCTGCAGACCTTGAGCCGTGACCTCGCCCAGCAGCGCGACCGCGGCCCCCGCATCGGCCAAGTGCGTCGCGTTGTGCGCCTGCTCGTTCCCCGCCGACGTCGCCAAGGGGACGAACACCGCGGGCTTGCCCAACGCGGTCAACTCCGCCAGCGTCCCCGCCCCGCTCCGCGACAGCACCACATCAGCCAGCGCCAGCACGTCCGGCAGCTCCGACCCCACGAAACCCGTCAGGTGGTACCGGCCCGCCAACACCGGGTCCAGATCCGCAGCGGCACGGCGGAGTTCGTCGACGTTCGCCGGACCGCACTGGTGGATCACGTTGGCATGGGTCAGCAGCCAGGGCAGCACCTCCCGGACGGCGCCGTTGATCTGCTGCGCACCCTGCGCACCGCCGGTCACGTACACGGTGGGCAGTCGACGGTCGAACCCGTAGAGCGCCAGGGCCTCGACCGCCTTGTCCGGGTGGCCGACGAGTACTTCCGGTCGCACCGGGTTCCCGGTGACGACGGCGCGCTCGCGCACCTCGGCGGGGAGCAGGGGCAGCGAGGACTCGGAGGACACCGCGATCCGCGTTGCCGAACTGGCGAGCTTCCTGTTCGCCAGGCCGAGCCGGACGGTCTGCTCGTGCAGAACCAGCGGGCGACGGCACAACCGCGCGGCGAGCCCGGCCGGGACCGCTACGTACCCGCCCGTCGCCAGGACAACGTCCGGCTGGAAAGCGGACATGATCGCCCGGGCCTGAGCGACGCCGAGCGGCACCCTGGCCATGTCCTTCATGTTCGCGGCGGACAGCATCTTGAGCGGGTTCGAGGAGCGGCGGATCTTCCCGGTGGCCACCGTCTTGAACGCGATGCCCTCGGCCGGAGCGACGCGCGCCTCCAGACCGCTCTCCGTACCGATCCACAGGACGTCGAGGGTCCCGCCCGCTGCCGCGAGACGAGCTTGCAGAGCACGGACCGCGGTCAGGGCGGGGTAGGTGTGACCGCCAGTCCCTCCGCCCGTCACCAGCAGCCGGAAGGGACGCGAGAGCGAGGAGATGTCCACCTGAGTAACCCTACTGGCGAGTGCAGCCGACCGGGACGAGCACGAACAGATGGGGACGAGGCCCCTGATACTCCGGGCTGGTGAACGGCCTCGGGGAACAGCGGTACAGCCGTCAACGCTAAGCCGGTGATCATGGGCTGCTAGCACAGCGATCGGTCTGGCGCCGGGGTTCGGTGGAAGATCGTTGGGCGGCTGCGGGCGTCGTTAGCGTCAGGTCCATGCCGGTGGAGTTTCTGACTGATGAGCAGGCGGCTTCGTACGGGAAGTTCAACGAGGAGCCGACCCGGCCGGAGCTGGAGCGGTTCTTCTTCCTCGACGACGAGGACCGCAAGCTGATCGCGAAGCGGCGCGGTGATCACAACCGGCTCGGGTTCGCTCTTCAGATGTGCACCGTGCGCTACATCGGCCGCTTCCTCCCGGACAACCCGCTGGACGTTGCGTGGGTGGTGGTGGAGTACCTCGGGGAGCAGCTTGGCATCGAGGACGTCTCGTGCGTGATGCAGTACACCGAGCGTAAGCCGACGGCGTACGAGCACGGGTGAGAGATCCGGGACGTGTACGAGTACCACGAGTACGACGATGCGGAGTGGGGGCGGAAGTTCCGTACGTTCCTGCACGGGCGGGCATGGACGCACGCCGAGAGGCCGGTGGCGCTGTTCAACCAGGCCGTGGGCTGGCTGCGCCGGCACCGGGTGCTGCTGCCGGGGGTGTCGGTGCTGGCCCGGAAGGTGTCGGAGGTCCGGGCGGTCGCGGAGAAGCGGCGGCACACCACGGTCGCCAGGGCCGCGCACTGGGCGGATGCGGCGCTGCCCGGGGACCTGGTGGCCATGCTGGTGACGCCGGAGGGCGCGCGGTTCTCGGAGCTGGAGCGGTTGCGCCGGCCGCCGACACGTACGACGGGCACGGCGTTCGCCCGCTCGCCGGAGCGGGTCGACGAGATCGGCGCGTTCGGGCTGGGCCGGGTGCGGCTGTCGCAGGTCCCGCCGAACCGGCTGGCCGCGCTGGCCCGCTAGGGGCTGGGGTCGAAGGCGGCGAGCCTGGAGCGCGCCGAGGAGCCCAGGCGGACCGCGATGCTCACCGCGGTGATGCGCCACCTGGCGGCGAAGGCCATCGACGAGGCCCTGGACCTCCTCTTCCAGGTCCTGATGGCGACCCGGCTGATCAGCACGGCGAAGCGGGCCACGGAGAAGGAGCGCCTGTCGACGCTGCCGCAGCTGGAGAAGGCGTCACGGACGCTCGCGCGGGCGGCGAAGGTGCTGTTCGAGGAGCTGGAGCTGGTCGAGGAGCACGGCGCGGACCTGGATACGGCGGCGCTGTGGGCGGCGGTCGAGGAGGTCGCACCCCGGGAAGCGGTGATGACCACGGCCGCGCTGGTGGTGTCGCTGGTGCCCGAGGACGAGGATTCGGCCAACGTCGCGATGCGGGCGGCCCTGACCACCCGCTACAACACGGTGCGCCCGTTCCTCGCACTGCTGGGCGAGTCGAAGGCGCTGGACGCGGCGACAGGCGGTACGCGGGTGCTGTCCGGGGTGCGGCGGCTGCCCGCGCTGGCTCGCCGACGGGTCAAGGACAAGCCGCTCCTGCCGCGCGAGGTCGACGACGAGCTGGTGCCGGCTGCCTGGCGTAAGGCGGTCTACGCGAACGCCGACCTGCCGCAGGGGTCGGTGGACCGGGACGCGTACGTGGTGTGCGTGCTGGAGCAGTTGCACCGCGCCCTCCAGCGCCGGGACGTGTTCGCCTCCCCCTCGCACCGCTGGTCCGACCCGCGCGCCCGGCTGCTGGACGGGCCGGCGTGGGAGGCGGTGCGCGAGGACGTGCTGGCCGGGCTGAGCCTGGACATGCCCGTCACCGAGCACTTGGCGGAGCTGGTGCGGGCCCTGGACGCGGGCTGGAAGCAGATGGCGGAGCGCCTGGAGTCGGCGGGCGAGGACGCGAAGGTGTCGCTCGATGTCCAGCGAGACGGCCGGGTGAAGCTGAACGTGGAGAAGTTCGGCGCGCTGGGCGAGCCGAAGTCACTGGCCTGGCCGCGTAAGCGGGTCGAGAAGATGCTCCCGAAGATCGACCTGCCGGGCCTGCTCTTCGACGTCCGCTCCTGGACCGGGTTTCTCGACGCCTGCGTGCACTTGGGCGACGGCACCACCCGCATGAAGGACCTGACCACCTCGCTGGTTGCGCTGCTGGTCTCGGAGGCGTGCAACATCGGCATGACCCCGGTCACCAACCCCGGCCACGAGGCCCTCACCCGCTCCCGCCTGGTCCACGTCGACCAGTTCTACCTGCGCGCCGACACGATCGCCGCGGCGAACGCGATGCTCATCAAGGCGCAGTCCGAGGTGCCGATCGTGGCGTACTGGGGCGACGGGCTGCTGGCCTCTGTGGACGGGCCGCGGTTCGTGGTCCCGGTCCGCACGATCAGCGCCGCGCTCTCGCCGAAGTACTTCGGGTTCAAGCGGGGCATCACCTGGCTCAACGCCGTCAACGACCAGGTCGCGGGCATCGGGCAGATGGTCGTTCCGGGCACCCCGCGCGACTCCCTGCACATCCTGGACGCCCTGCTGAACCTCGACGGCGGGGTGAAGCCGGAGATGGTGGCCACCGACAACGCCTCGTACTCCGACATCGTGTTCGGGATCTTCAAGATTCTGGGATACAACTTCAGCCCCCGCTTCAAAGACCTTGACGACCAGCGGTTCTGGCGGGCCACGATGCCTGGTGTGGAGACGGGGACGTACGGGGTGCTGGAGCCGCTCGCGCCGAACCGGGTCAACCTGAAGAAGATCGAGACGTGGTGGCCGGACATGCTCCGGGTCGCGGGTTCCTTGGTCACCAACCAGGTCCGCGCCTACGACCTGCTGCGGATGTTCGGCCGATATGGCCACCCCACACCGCTGGGGCAGGCGTTCGCGGAGTACGGGCGCATCGGCAAGACCGAGCACCTGATGCAGATGGTCGACCCGGTCGACGACACCTACCGCCGGCAGATGAACCGCCAGCTCACCGTGCAGGAGTCCCGCCACAAGCCTGCCCGCGACGTGTGCCACGGCAAGCGCGGCACCATCCACCAGGCGTACCGCGACGGGATGGAGGACCAGCTCGGCGCGCTCGGCCTGGTCCTCAACGCCATCGTGTTTGGGACGACGAAATGCATCGACGCCGCCGTCGCCCAGCTCCGCGTTGAGGGCCACGAGATCCGGGACGAGGAGCATCGCCCGCCTTTCCCCGCTCAAGCACGCGAACCTCAACGTGCTCGGCCGCTACAGCTTCACCCGCCTCCACCCCGGCCGCCGGCGCCCTGCGCCCGCTGCGCGACCCGGACGCGGCCGGGCTCGGGCTGGATGAGGACGACGAAGAGTAGACGGGACCTCGGCCTCTCCCCGGGAGCCGGACTGTTGGCCCGGGATAGGTGCTGGACAGGGGAGGACCTTGCCGGAGTCGAAACTGGGGCCTCGGGGCCGCTGGAAAGGGTGCCGCTCACGCTCTCGATGGCGCCGCGGCCGCACTCCGGCGATGATCTGCGGCCCCTGGGCCGACTACCTCCGGACAGTCGCTCTTAAGCCCGCCCGTGACATCGGATAGATGGCTCTGACCTGGTGTTTTCCTGGGATTCGCCTAGCCTGGGGAGTTCTGCTGGACACCATCGGAGGGGACACTGTGAGCGAGGAATCCACCAGTTACGACGCCAGCAACATCCAGGTATTGGAGGGGTGGGAAGCCGTTCGAAAGCGGCCCGGAATGTACATCGGCTCGACAAGTGAACGCGGCCTGCGACACATGGTGTTCGAGGTCGCGGACCGGGCGGTGAACGAGGTTCTGGACGGCCGTGCCGCCTCCGTCGACGTCACCCTCACGCCCGACGGCGGCGTGTATGTCGCCGACGACGGGCCGGGCATTCCCATCGACGAGACGGGGACCGCCGGCGGTCCCGGGCTCAAAGCCCTGCTCACCCAAATGCAGGCCGGGACGGGAGCCGCAGGCCGCCACGACATAACGCTCAGCTCCTGCGGTGTCGGGCCCGCCGTCGTCAATGCCTTGTCGCAACGGATGACGGCCGAGGTGCGACGCGAGGGAGTCCGATGGGTCCAGGAGTACGTGCGCGGCGTGGCCGCCACCCCGCTCACCGAGGCCGGGACGGCGACCGAAAGCGGGACCACGATTGCCTTCTGGCCCGACGCCGACATCTTTGGAGCCGCGGAGTTCTCGTTCGACGGGCTGGAAGAGCGATTCAGAGAACTGGCCTTCCTGAACAAGGGCCTGGAGATCTCCCTTACCGACCTGCGCCGCCCGGATGAGTCCCGTTCGGTGCGGCTCCGGTTCCCGCGAGGGACGCGGGACTTCGTCGCCTTCCTCGACGGGCACACGGCGGTGTCCGCCCCCATGGACACCATCGCTTTCGAGCACGAGGACCCTCGGATGGCGGGGGTGATGGAGGTGGCCTTCCGGTGGTGCAACTGTCCTGAGGAGCGGGTCCGGAGCTTCGCCAACAGCCGGCCCACCACCAACGGCACGCACGCGGTGGGCTTTCGCAACGGGATGACAGCCGCGGTCACCGCGTACGCGCGGGAGCAGGGGCTGCTGACAGCTACGGACCCCGACTTTGGCGCCGATCGGATCGGCGAGGGCCTGACGGCGGTCGTGTCGGTGAAGCTGGACCGTCCCGAGTTCGAGGGGTCCACGCGCGGCGTGCTGGGCAACGCCGAAGTACGCGACTGTGTCGAACAGGCCGTCCAAGACCACCTCGGCAGGTGGCTGAAGGAAGACCCGGAGCGGGCCGCAGCCGTCATCGACCGGATCGTGCAGGGTGCCCGCCGGGACTGACCGACAACGAACTACCCTGCCGGTCCAGAAGACCGGGACCGGCAGGGCGTCGGAGCGCAGACGCGCGACGGCCCCGCGGGTCGGTCCCCTCCGGGCCGCGCGGATGATGGCGCGGTGACGAACATCAGCGACGCCCATGTGAAGGTCCACTTCCGGATGGAGATTGACGAGGACGGCTGGCCGCCCGCAAGCGTCGAGAGCCTCTGGGCAGTGGACCTCGGCGACGGAACAGTGCGCCTCGACAACACCCCATGGTTCGTCCGCGGCATCGCGAGCGGCGATGTCATCCGCGTGGACGTTGACGACGACGGCTTGCGCTGGGCGGGGGAGACCGTTCACCCCTCCGAGAACTGCACCGTCCGGTTGATCGTGCTGAAGGACGGTGGCTCTGAGGCGGCCCGGCAGACCGTGCTGGAGACCTTCCACCGGCTCGGCACCACCGGCGAGGGCATCGAGCAGTTTCGGATGGTCGCGCTCGACGTCCCGCCGGAAGCGGACATTCAGCGGATTCGCAAGCTGCTCGAACACGGCGAGGCGAAGGGTTGGTGGCACTGGGAGGAGGGATGTGTCACTGCCGCTTGGGAAGCCAGTGCAGACACGGAGGACTAGTGAGCACAGCGACAACGAAGCGTGCGAAAGGACATCAGAAGCGGTGCCATCCACCCGCGCGTGTGCACTTGGGACCACTCTCACAAATGTTCATCTGTGAGAGTTCTGCGAGAGCCGCCGGAGTGATCACGTTTCCGCATGTCAGTGTTCGCAAAAGTCCTCTCGAAACCTGCATGTTGTGCGAGGCACTTCTGAGAGGCTGCCCGCATGGATCTCACGCCCGATCGGGCAGTATTGGCGGTAGAACGTCACAACTGCCCGAACTGTGACGCGCCCGCCGGCTCAGCCTGCCGCACTCGCGGCGGAGAGACCGCCGCGAAGTACCACACCCCCCGCTTCGCCCTCGTCCCCGCCGACCGCCACCCCGGCCGCGCGTGGAAGCAGGGCCCGGCGCTCGCTGTCGTGCCCGCGCCCCGAACCGAGCGCCCGGTCCGCATCGGGTACGCGAGGACGTCGACCGCGCGGCAGGAACTGGCGAGCCAGCTCGAAGCCCTCCACCGGGCGGAGTGCCACAAGGTCTTCAAGGAGTAGATCAGCACCCGCATCAAGGTCCGGGCGCCCGAAAGTCATCGACGAGGACATGCTCACCTTCGCCATCGCCTTGAAGGACAAGGGCGTCCCTGTCCCCGAGATTGCCAAGAAGCTGACCATCAAGGTGGGGAAGAACACGGGCAAGTCCCCGCCGGTCGCCTCGTTGTACCGGGCCCTCGCGGAAGCCGAGGCCGCCGCGCCGGACGACGGCGTGCCAATGCGGCCCAAGCCCGTCCGCCTGCGCCGGCCGGGAGAGCCACTCAGCGCCGAGGAGATTGAGCTACGCGAACGGCTCCAGGCCCAGCCCCACCCGAACGCCGAACTGAGGTAGACCCGCTCCCGACCTGCACCGACCCCTTGATCATCGGCTTAGCGTTAACCGCTGTACCGCTGTTCCTACCGACGCCAATTGCATCGGATGCGAATAGGCCACATCCCGGAGGTTGGCCCGGGACCGTCTGGAAGCGGTTCCACCAGGGACGCTGACCTCAGAACCACGGTAGCGGTCTCCTCGGCGGACACCCGTGGATCTCACTCCATCGAGCGATTGAACTGCGAAGACGCCTCCGAGTCGCATCTGATGCGAAATTCTCGCGTCAGATGCGATAGACGGAGAGTGATGGCGGATGGGTGGGGACGGTCTTGCTCCAGGGTCTGCTCGGCTGCACCTGATCGACGGTCTGCCGCTGCTGCGGCCGGACGAGCAAGTCTTCGAGGCCATGATCAAGGGCTGGCGCAACCAGCAGCTCGCCCGGAATCTCTCACCGGGATACGTCAGTGACCAGGAACGCACAGTTCGGGCGTTCACCCGGCACGCCGATGCGATGCCGTGGCAGTGGACGCCGCAGCACGTCGACGAAGCCGAGGGCGAGCCTGAACGCCGAGCCTTCACCAAACCCGAACTGGAGGCGTTCTTCGATCATGCCGACGAAGAAGGTCCTGCGCGTTCGCGGCAAGGGCCGCAAGGGCTGGCTGCCGGCCTTCCGGGATGCCGCCTTGTCCAAGGTCGCGTACGCCTACGGCCTGCGACGCAACGAGACCCGGATGCTGGATCTCACCGACTTCGGACGCAATCCGGAGGGCCGGGAGTTCGGCGAGTACGGCACCCTGTTGGTCCGCTACGGCAAGGCCAAGAAGGGGTCGCCGCCCAAGCGCCGAAGCGTGCTGACCGTCTGGCACTGGACGCCCCACACGATCGAGGAATGGATCAGCGAGGTGCGTCCCGGGATGCGGCATTCGACCAGCCGGGCCCTGTGGCCATCCGAACGAGGCCCGCGGGTCGGTCTTCAACGCCTGGACTCCCGCTTCGCCAGCTACCGGGACGCCGTCGGCCTGGACCCTGCGCTGGAGTTCCACTCGCTGCGCAGGTCCTACATCACCCATCTGATCGAGGACGGCCACGACCCGCTGTTCGTCCAGCAACAGGTTGGTCACGACCACGCCTCCACCACCGCGATCTACACCTGCGTCTCCTCCGACTTCCGCACCCGCTCCCTGCGACGTGTCCTGGACGCCACCATCGAGGCCGCTCTGCGGCAGGGAAGGACCTCTTGATGGCACGCCAGATCAGCTACCGGTGGCGCCTGCGCGAGCTGATGGCCGCCCGCGGCATGTTCACCGTTGCCGAACTGATGCCGCACTTGACCGAACGCGGCATCACGCTGTCCTCCTCCCAGGTCCACCGTCTGGTCTCCGGCACCCCGGAACGGTTGTCCCTGCCGGTGCTGGCCACGCTCTGCGACATCCTCGACGCACGCCTACCGACCTGATCGCCACCTCGGCCCAGAACCTCCCGGCCCGCCGCGCCGCCGGCGAAGAGCCGCCGATCAATCTGGCTGCTCGCCGACCCACACGGGTCCGGCTGACGCCCGAGGGGTGAGTGGTGACGCCCGAGGAGTACGAGCGGTGGATGATCCGCGACTGCGCCCGCTGCGGCCGGCGCGCCTCGAAGTCCGCCGAGTGGTCGGACGGCCCGATCTGCCGAACCTGCTACGACCGTGCGATGCGAGTCCGTGGCCGCTGCCCCTGCTGCGACACGGACCGGCTGCTGCCCGGACGGGACACCGACGGCGAACCGATCTGCCGCGACTGCGCGGGCATCGTCCGCGACTTCTTCTGCGACCGCTGCGGCTTCGAGGGGCTACTGCTTGGCGGGCGCCTCTGCGAACACTGCACCCTCGCCGACACGCTCGCCCACCTCCTCGACGACGGCATTGGCCGTGTCACCCCGGAGTTGCTGCCGCTGGTCAAGATCCTGCTGGAGATGGACCGGCCCAAGAGCCGACTCATCTGGCTGCGCAACCCCAACGTCGTTCAACTTCTCCAGGGCCTGGCCACGGGCAAAATCCCGCTCTCCCATGACGGGCTGCACCAGGAAACCCCCTGGCGAACCGTCACGCATCTGCTTGACCTGCTGATGGACAGCGGTGTCCTCCCGCGGGTCGACCGGCAGCTCCTGCTCTACCAGCGCTGGCTGACCGAACGGCTCGCCGCCATCGAAGACCCCGAACACCATCAGCTCCTCCGCCACTTCGCCACCTGGCACCAGATGCGGCGCCTGCGGACGAAGACGGAGAAGGGACCACTGGGACGCTCCCAGACCAACCACACCAAGCAGGAACACCCAAGCCGGCGCCTTCCTCACATGGCTCGCCAGCCGAGGACGTGCAATCGGACAGTGCCAGCAGGCCGACATCGACGCCTGACACACCGAGAGCCTGGCCACCCGCCGCCCGTCCCAGTCGTTCCTCCGGTGGTGCATGAAGACCGGCAAGATGCCCCGCCTCACGCTGCCGCCCGCGGTCATCACCCAGGACTCGGAACCGCTGCACCAGCACCGTCGGCTCGCGATCCTCCGCCGAGTCCTCAACGACGACTCCTTGCCCCTGCGGGCCCGAGTCGCCGCCGCCCTCGTTCTCCTCTACGCGCAACCCGTCAGCCGCATCGACCGCCTCACCATCGACGACGTCACCGACGGCAAGACCACCGTCACCATCCGGCTGGGAGACCCGCCGTCCCCGCTGCCGCAGCCCGTCGCCGACCTGATGCGGACCTACATCCAGTCCCGGGAACACCTGCCCTACGCCAGCAGCAGGAGCTCACAGTGGCTCTTCCCCGGCCGCCAGCCCGGACAGCCCATGAACCCGGTCAGCCTCCAAGTCCATCTGCGTGAGATCGGCGTCCCTCCGCAGCGCGGCAGGACCTCCGCGATGCATCAGCTCGTCCTCCAAGCCCCTGCCCCCGTCATCGCGAAGGCACTCGGCTATCACGACAAGACTGCCACCCGCCCGGTCACCGAAGCCGGCGGGACCTGGAGCCGATACGCCCCAGGCGACCACCAGCGGTGAAGGGCGGCTGCTTACGCTGGGGTCGCTGAACCTCGCTTGTCCTCAACGTGGACGACGTGAAGCTCGGTGCCGTCCCGGTGGCGCTTGGAACGTCCGAACAGCCCGACAGTGATCTGCGACTGATCCTGAGGCTCATCGAGGCCGACATAGGTAAGGACGTCGTTGTGATGCCCCGTGACGACCCAGCCCTCGACGTCCGTGAGGTCGATCACCCCAAAGTCTCCTGCCGAAGATCCGGCATGCGCCGGGCCGAACTTCTTCAGGAGGTCGGTTGCCTGTTCAGCAAGCTCCCCGTCCGGAGCGGTCAGCACGACACAAGTGCCATGCTCGAACAGCACCCACGACTTGCGAGGGTCGGCGAGAAGCCGCTGCCAGACGTCTATCAGTATCTCGGTGTTCACATCGATCATCATGCATGCCGCAGAGCGCCGACACAGGGTGACGATCGGCCGACGGCTATGGCGAATACGCGACTCCTGAACATGCGGGCCTACCAGTCCCTAGGCCGGTGAAGGCCGGCCGCGAGGACTGGATCACGTCCGGTCCCCGCGGCCCGTAGGCGTCCCTGAATCCCTGGGGCGACCCGGTGGCGCCACCAGATCGGCTGCTTAGCCAGGGCGTGTCCCCTAAGGAGTGGATCTTGGCCGGGGCGGGGTATCCGCGGTCACTGGTGCTGCTGATCGGTTCTGCGGGTGCTCTTTGAGCGGAGATGGTCGGGCAGGTAGGCGTCGTACAGCAGGTCCAATTCGGCCCGCGTGAGCACGAGCCCACGGCCGCATTGGCACGTGTGCTGACCGCCCCCCCAGTGCATCGTCTCGTACGCCGGGTGGCCCGTGGCGCACACGATGCGGTAGCCGGTGTCCATCCCCGGGTCCGGGTCCGTGCGCGGCTTCTCGCGGATTCGGAATCCCCGGATCTGCTCCGGGCGCCTGGCGTTCATGACGAGGGGGTGGGCGGGTCCTGCGGGGGCTGGGGAACAGGGTTCCCGCCGTCGCCCGGGTACGGTCCGGGTTGCGGCCCCTGTGGTGTCGACATCGATTGCTCCTCCCCTTCGGGTACCTGACCCATCGAGACTAGGTCGGGCCCCAGTGCGCCGTCCGGAGAATCGCGGTTCTGCCCAACGACGAAGCGCCGGGCTGTGCGACGTTGGGCGGCTGTGCTGAGTAGCTGCCGGCCAGCGCTCACGCGCCGTGGACCGGGCCGGAGCACATTGGCTCGGCCGGTACAGGGGCGCGGGCGTGCGAGTTTCGCACTTGCGTACGATGCGCCGGTGATGATCTATCTGTCCATCGACACCACCTCCGAGGCGTACGCGAGCGGGCGGGTGCTGGGTGCCCTCCTCCTGCCCGCCGTGCTGCTGCTCGTGCTCTGGCGCGTCACCGCATCGTGGCGGCGGGGCAAGGCCCTGCCCCCCGGCGTGATCGTTGACGCGCACACCAAAGCGCTGCGAGTGCGCCGGCGCCGTACGGTCCTCGCTGTCCTGGGCCTGCTCGGGGTGGGCGCCGTGGTGAACGCCGCGCTCCAGTACGGGCCGGAGCCGCGCGCCGCGGAGACCGCCGCGCCCGCGGCCGACCGGGTAGAAGCCGACACGGCCGCGACCGGTGCGCGTACGATCACGCCGCCCGCGGCCGTGGACGGCTACCGGCTGATGACGGAGGAGGAGTCGGCCTCCTACCGTGAGGCGCAAGCGGGAGCCGCACGCATTCCCGGTGGCCGCAGCTGGTACTACGACCGCGACGATGACGGCCGCGCTGACAGCGTCCTCCACATCGACACCACTCAGTGGTCGCAGAAGCTGGCCGCGGAGAAGCAACGGGACTCCATCACGCAAGAGTTCAGGAACTTCTTCGCCGGAGCCAAGAGCACCGACTCCGCGGAGTATCCTGCCGGCCCCCTCGGCGGCCGGCTGGCCTGCGGGCACTACAACGACAACCCCGCCATGTCCGTCTGCGTCTGGAGCGACTCAGACACCCTCGGCACCGTCCTGCACAACGGAATCACGGATCTGACGGAAGCGGCCAAAACCACCCTGGACATCAGGAACGCGTCCGACCAACGGACCTGACGACTCCTTCGCTACAGACCGTCTTCTCCAGGTCGCGAACCGGGGCCGGGGTCAGCTGCATGAGGGAAAGATGCGCCTGTGGCGGCTCTTCGTGCACGGTTCGCCATCCGCAGGATGTAAGGCGCCGGGCGACGGCCGCGGTGCGCACGGTGCAGCGGACCCAGGCGCCCACCGCGCGCAGTTGCGCGGGGGATTTGCAGCGCGCGAGGTCGCTTCTCCAGGGCGTGGTGATGCTGCGGGGGGCCCAGCGGTGGGCTGCCTGCGACACGGCGGCGCGGCTGCCGTCGGGGCT
Source organism: Streptomyces sp. NPDC059917 (assembly GCF_042730635.1). Taxonomy (NCBI): domain Bacteria; kingdom Bacillati; phylum Actinomycetota; class Actinomycetes; order Kitasatosporales; family Streptomycetaceae; genus Streptomyces; species Streptomyces sp. NPDC059917. The sequence continues at coordinate 117,465 of NZ_JBHWLC010000001.1, read as the reverse complement.
GAGTGCCGAGGCGGTGGCTTGTTGGATGAGGTCGCGCCGCCAGGCGGCGGGGGTGCCGCTGGAGTACACGGGGATGCCTTGGTCCTCGACCCAGAGCGTCGCGCGGGCCAGGGTGATCTCGCTCAGGAGGCCACCGGCGGGGGACATCGCCGTGATGGGGGAAAACCCCCGCAAGGTGACGAGCCCGGCGTCCGCCATGTCGACCCAGTCGTGGAACTGGGCGCCGGCGACGACGGCTCCTCCCGCGGGTCGGCTCAGGACGGGTTCCTCGATGAGGAGGGTGATCGGGCAGGCGGGGCGTGGCCGTGAGTACGGCACGATTTGCCCCGCCTTGAGGTGGGAATCAGGGTGGGGGCGCGGTGCAAGAAGGGCGGGGACGTCCAGTAGGTGAGCGCGGTGATCTGCACCGCGCTCGCTTCCAGGGCGCGCAGGCGGTCCTCGGCGTAGGCGCCCGTGTCCAACACCTCCTCGCGCGCGGCCTGTTGCTGAATCACCTGGGCATCGGCCAACCCCTGGGCGTCCCCGCGGCCGTACTGCCCGAGCAGCTCTTCAAGGCTGTGGGTGGGGACGGCGGACAAGCCCTGTTCCATGCGCAAGAGGTGCCCTTGGGAGGTACGGCTGGCCTCCGCCATCTTCCATTCCTCTCCGGCCGACCGGATGGGAAGCGGAACGGGTGAGCCGGTGTCGTCGGCCGTGGTCATCGGGCGTTCTCCAGAGCGTAGAGGCGGGCCGCCGGGAACGGTGAAGTCAGGCGGCGCTTTCGGCGTGCTTGTGCTGGGGAGGCTCGTGATCGAGGGTGATGTCCGTCCCGACGCTGGCGGCCGGACTGGGAACGATGGCCAATCCAGACGCCAGTGCGCGGACGATCCGCAGCCCGCGGCCGCTGCAGGCCTCGTCATCAGCGGGCTGTTCGCGCGGCAGAGCGGGGTCGTCGTCGTGGACGACGATCACGAGACCGGTCGGCGTGCGTTGCACCACGCAGCGGGCGCGGCCAACTGGTGTTCCGTCAGGGTGGACGGCGTGGCGCAGCACGTTGGTGAGGAGCTCCGCCACCACCAGGCCGAGGTCGTCGGCCAAGGTTTCCAGCCCCCCCCCACATGCGGACGCCTTCCATCAGGAGGCGCTTCGTGTGGTGAATCGAGCGCGCGGTGACCTCCAGGTCCATGTCCATCTGACCGGGCCGCCCGCGCAGCAGGCTGGGCGCGGGCCCGTAGGAGGTCGCTCCAGAGGAAGGCGTCATGTCTGATCCAGTGCGGTTGACCTGAAACCCCGTCACGGGGCCCCGGTAGCGGTGTGTACTGGGTGTGCACCGGTCAGCCACCATCCAGGCAGGACGCCAGAGCCGTGTGTAGAGGGCGATGCGGATACCTCAGGGAATCCGCATGGGGCTGAAGAGGGCGGCAATGGCCCAGCCAGAGAAAGTGCTTGACCCGGGCAGCTCACCGGAAGCGTGGTACGGCCACGAGATCAGGCTGCGCCGCAAGGACGCCAGCTACCCCACTGCGGGGCCCGTCGCGGCCAAGTTGCAGGTCAGCGTCGATGTGCTGCTCAAGATTGAGAAGGGCATCTACCGCTGTCCCCAGGACCTCGCCCCTCGCCTCGACGATGCCCTCGATACGGGAGGCCTCTTCGTTCGGTCGTGGGCCATGGTCTTCGGCGATGCGGATAAATCCGCTCCCCATGCGGATAAGTCCCGCGCGCACCCGGCCGATCGCACCGGAGGAATGCCCAAGGGGCGCATGCTGGTCGGAACTACTCCGACCGCGCCGAGGAGTCCTGACTCCGTGTACCGACGAACACTGCTGGCCATCGGCGGATTGGCCATCGCCGCTCCGGTGGACCTGGCCCGTCTGCTCACTCCCACCAGCCCGGCGCCTCTGCCCGAGCGGATCACCCCCACCGAGATCCGAGGTCTCCTCGACATCGCCCAAGGCCTTCAAACCTGGGACAACCAGCATGGCGGTGGGGGCCTCATCGGCCGGCTCTCCGCCTCCTCGATGCAGTGGGCCATCGGGCTTCTCTCCGTCGAGTGCCCAACCCCGCTGCGCGAGCACTTCCTGGCGGCCGTCGCCCGTCTCGGCCTCGTCGCGGGCGCGTCGCAGTTCGACGTCTACCGGCACGACGAAGCACGGCTCGCCTTCAAGGTCGCCGTCGAATGCGCCGAAGAAGGACGTCATTGGCACCTGAGGGCGAAGGGCTACAGCTTCCTCGCCCGCCAAGCCATCTGGACCGGGGATCCAGACGACGGCCTCACCCACGCGGAGAAGGGGCTCGTGCGCGCCGACCGTCTCACCGCGACCGAGCGCCATGCTCCACACCGCCCGGGCCCGTGCCTTCGGCAAGCTACGCGACGTCCAAGGGACCCTCTCCGCCGTCGGTGCGGCCGACGACGCATTCGCCCAGCGGCAGCCCGAGAACGACCCGCCGTGGATGGCGTACTACGACGAGGCCCAGCACAACGGCGACACCGCGCGAGCCCTCTTCGATCTCGCGGTCACCTTCGACGACCACAACCCCACCGAGGCCGTCACCCGATTCGGGCGGGCCGTCAACGGCCACGGCCCCGGCTTCGTCCGCTCCAAGGCCATCTCCTGCACCAAGTTCGCCTCACTGCTCATGCACCGCGGCGATCCACACGAAGCCGCCGTCATCGGCACCCGGGCCCTGGGCCTTGGGAGCGGCATCACCTCGCTCCGGGCCGCCGACGACCTCCGCGAGCTCGCGCGCCACGCCTCGCGCCACAACCGCCTGCCAGACGTAGCCGCCCTGCGCAGGCGAATCACCGCTACCGTGAAGGCATGACCACCGCCCCCAACTCCTCCTCGGCGGCGGTACTACGCGCGGCTTGCGTCGCAGCGGGCGTCGACCCCACCGATGCCGAGCCCATACGCATCGCCGAGAACGAGACCTGGCGTCTGCGAGGGGGCCTGATCGCCCGCATCGCACGCACCGGACAGCATGGCGCAGCCGAGCGCGAGGTGCGCGTAGCCCGCTGGCTGCTGGCCAACGCCGTCCCGACGGCCAGGCCACTGGCCGTCGCGCAGCCGGTTGCGACCGCAGGGCGCCCTGTGACGTTCTGGGAGGAACTGCCGGCGCACGAGCACGGCAGCATCACCGAGGTAGCTCAGGCCCTCAAGACACTGCACGCCTTGCCAGTGCCCGACTTCGACATCGGCCGGCTAGATCCCTTCGTCCGCATCCCCGAACGCCTCGGTTCCGCGAGCACGCTCCCCGAGAACGATCGCCGTTGGCTCCTCGACCGCCTCCACGACCTCGCAGACCAATGGGACAGCGGCCTCCCCGAAGGACTCCCGCACCGCGCGATCCACGGCGACGCCTGGCCCGGCAACATCGTCCGCACACCGCAACAGACCGTCCTGCTGGACCTCGAACGCTTCTCCATCGGGCCACCCGAATGGGACCTCGTCTCCACCGCGGCCCGCTCTCGCAGCACGGGCGCGGTCACACCGGCCGAGTATGCGGAGTTCTGCTCGGCATACGGACACGACGTCACTCAATGGCCTGGCTACGAAGTACTGGCGGGAGCCCGTGAACTGCGGATGGTGTCCTACGCAGCTCAGCACGCCACGTCCCACCCTGGTTGGCGCGAACAAGCGCAATACCGCGTGGACTGCCTCCGGGGGCGCCACGGACCCCGCCCCTGGTCCTGGCAAGGAATCATGTAACGCGAAATCGGTGGGCGGCAGCACCGCCCACCGGTTCATCCGCGTCAGGCTGCCCCGGCGCTCTTCGCCTTCTTGATTCCCTCGGTCAGGTCCGCGGTGTCCGCGGCGGGCGGGGCCTGGACGGTCCGGCTGCCGCCGAATGACAGGAATTCCATTTCCACCGTGGTGGTGCCGACGACTTCTTTCAGGCGGGCCGGGTTGCCCTTGTCGTCGACCCAGACGTCCAGTTGGACGTCGCCGGTGGCGCCCATCCCCTTGAACACGGAGCCGGCGTCGCCCACCATCTTGTCGGTAGGGATCCTCGCCGTGTAGTGGACGGTCTCCACGCCCCGGACGTCCTCGGTCCCCAGCTCCTCGGCGTCCTTCGCGTGCGGGAGGAGCTTGAGGCCCGCGGTCGGGTCGGCGTTGCCGGACTTCATGGCGGCCGCCCCGTCTTCGCCCACGAAGGCCGAGGCCTCGACCTTGAGCCACGACTTGCCCTTGGCCGCACCTTCCTTGAGGGGGTCCACGCCGTAGTAGTAGACGCCGTCGACCAGACGCATCGTGATGGTGCCGTCAGCGACCAGCGCGCTCATGTTGAGGTCCGCGGCCGACATCTCTGTCTCCATCGCGACACCGGTGCCCGCGCCCCACGAGTAGAGCCCGTTCATCGCCACTGCCTTACCGCCCGTGGACGGCGCCGTCACGGTCATGCTGACGTCCGCGGACCCCGCCTTCGACACCACGGCCGACGCCTGAGCCAGCGCCCCGAGCGCGGCCGCATCACGAGCGGCGTCGCTGACCGCCTTGCCGCACCCGACCGAGCCCCCCGCGATCAGGACGACCGCGGTAACGGCCATGGCTATCCGGTTGTTCTTCATTCCCACCCCTGCTGATCTGATTGCTGCGGTCCGGGAGACAGGTCCCGCGCCGTAGCCGTGCAGCACCGACTGTCCGGTACCGCGTAGAGGATCGCACGCGCCTGCGACAGCGTCCTGCCCTTAACAGCGCAGTTGAGCGCCGCGCCGACGTTCGGTCGTGTGAGGCGGGCGCCGGGGCCGGACGCGGTCGCGCGGCCCCCGGCGCTCGGGCTGCCGAGCACCTTCTCCCGAAGATCACCCCGGTAGGCTGTGGCCGTGTCCGAGCCCACCGACACCCTCGTCGTCTCCTGCACCGCCTGTACCGCCGACGTCCCGCGGCCGGCCAGTGACCAGTGGGAGCCCCTTTGGAGACGGGGTTGGCGCTGGCTGGGCTCGCTCGGCGTGTATTCCTGCCCTGGCTGTCCGCCGGTTGTCACCGAGGAGAACGGCCGGCACGTCCTCGGCCACGACGACCCCCCTCTGTAGACGCCGCCAACCCCCGCAATCGCCCCCGGGTCCGCAGACTTCACTCGAACGGGAGACGAACGGCCTACCGCACCAGTTGGGCACGAAGGGCGGTCCGGATCGTCCGCCATCTGGCCTCAACCGTTGGTTGATTCGGTGCTGTCCGGGGGCCATGTCATGAGCACCGTGTGGGGGGCGTCCCTGTGTCGAGGAGCTGGATCGTTGCCGTCGGGTGGCTTTCCGTACCAGCCGACCCCGCTGGTGTAGGTGCGCTCGGCCGGCCCCGGTGCATCCCAGTGCCCGACGATGAGGGGCCGCCGGGGGCGGGCCGGTGACCGGGTCGTGGCGGCGCCTGGTCTTCGCCGCACCAGAGGTCGAGCCGGAGTCGGGCCCTGCGCCGGCGCGACGTGTACGCCCGGCGGACTGACCGGTGGGGTGACCCGCGGGCCAAACTGCCGGCCGGGGACCGGTGGGAGTCGGCGAGGCCGACCGTCCTCACCGCCCGGCCAGGCGCACCTCGTTCTGCGAACCGAGTTGTGTGAAGATCCGGCCGATCCTCCCCGAGGGCCGTCTCGCCGTTGTTCGCCGGACCCTGGTTGTTACAAGGCCGGGAGTGACCAGGAGGGAGGCAGGGTGACGAAGGCAGGGACCGGAGTGCCAACAGCAATGAGGAGAAGACGGGGAGGCCGCCCCGTAGCTTCGCCGAAGTTCACGGTGCCGCCGGAGAACACCGCGTCGTAGAAGTTCACGTCGCCGCCGGAGAACGCTGCACGGGTGAAGTCGACCTCGCCGCCGGAGAACGTCGCACCCCCGAAGAATGTGCTACCTCCGGAGAACACGGCGCCTTCGAAAGAGACACTGCCGCTGGAGAAGGTACAGCCGATGAAGTACACCTCGCCGGCGGAGAAGGTCGCGTTGGCGAAGGACACGTGGCCGTCGGAGAACGTCGCGCGGGAGAAGGCCACCTGGGCGCCGGAGAACACCGCGCCGCTGAAGTTCATGTCGCAGTCGATGGTCACGTCGCAAAGATCCAGGTCGCAGCCCTGCCAGGAGCGATAGGTGCCCGAAGGGAGTCGGTAGTGGTTGCCGATCAAGCGCAGGATGGTGTGCCGGACTTTGCGGAGCGCGAGGTAGCGGTCGTGTTCCTCCTGGTGGGCGGGGTTGCCGCCGGGGTCGGGGGTGTAGGGGAGCTGTAGGTAGGCGCACAGGACGTCGATGCAGGTCTGGCGCAGGCTCTGGTCAGGGGCGTCGTCGGCCAGGCCCGCGAGAGCGTGGACTCCTCCGAGGCGGACGGCCGGGGAGTCGGAGCCGAGCTGTTGGACGGCGGCGGTGAAGCGCTCGGTGTGCAGGCGGGTGGCTTCCCGGTGGGCACCGGCCTCGTCGACGCGCTGGCGGCGGTAGGCGACGACAAGGGCGACGAGGGCGCCGGCCCCGGCGACCACCCCGAAGGAGACCTTCACCAGGTCGAAGAGGGTCTTTGCGTCGAGTTTCGCGGTGTTGTCGATCCCCTTGAAGTCCAGTACGAGCAGCAGGCTGCAGAAGATGCCGCCCGCGACCAGGGTCGCGGTGGCGAAAGTGGCGGCCAGCACTTGGCCGACCGGCGACAGCCGTAACTCCCGGTCGTCCAGTGCGGTCTGTGGGTTCGGGGTCGATTCCCGCCTTGGTATGGCTCTCATGGTGGTGAAGACAGACCCGGCGGCCCCCCGGTTGCAGCCGGGGAGGTCGGTCAGACGGACCGATTCCGCCTCCGGGTTCTGTTGGCTCGTCCAACCGGGAGTGACTGAGGGCCGAAGCCGCCGGCTGCGGCCGCTATCCACGTCCTGATCGATCCCCGAGGCCGGAGACCACCGCGGTACCTGTGGGCCCGGGACGCTGACCGGCTCGCCTGCCGCAGTGAGCTTCGTGGTCACGCACCGGCTTCGCCCCCGGCACGTCCGTCGTGCCGGGGTGTTGTCGTTCCCGCTCTGGACGCCGGCCACAGAAGGTGTGCCCCGCTCGGCGTGCACGTGGTCCCGGCGCGCGGGGGCCTCGCCACAGCCCCACCTGCCTCGGCCACGCTTCTCCTCCTGGTGCCCTGCCCCGTACGGGCCGCGGGCGAAGCCTGGCGGGCGCCGTCCCCGACGTGGACCGGCTTGCGGTGCGCACCACGACGGCGAAGGGCCGCCGATACCCCCGCCGGGCCGCGGAGGGCAGCGGGACCGCAGGGGTATCGGCGGCGTGGAGCGGCGGAGCGGGTCTTCACTTGGGCTGCTGCGCCCTCCATTTGCGGACTGCCCATACGGCGAGCGCGGTGCAGGCCGCCGTGATCAGGCTGGCGGGGAGTTCGGTGAGCAGGCCCTGGACGATGAGGGTCAGCGCCGTGTCGATCATGGTGTCTCCTGGTGCGATTCCGATCGGTCTCATCCAGATTCGGCTCGCTCACAGGGGTGCTGACGTGGTCTGACGTCCCCAGACAACTCAGTTCGGAGATTTACGAGTTCGGACGCGGTACGTTGCCCGTCGGACGCAGTTGGACGCTTCTGGACACTTCGCGGGGGATCACGGATGGCTCGACTCACGGCTCCCACGTTTCTGCCTGGGCCTCGCAAGAGGCTGAGCGATGAGCTGCACCTCGCTCATCGCCGGGCGGGTTGGCCGTCGGTGCGGGAGCTGGCCCGAGCTCTGGGCACCGGAGTGGTCAGCCCAAGCCGGATCCACGACGCCTTCACCAAGCCTCGGCTGCCGATGTGGGGGCTTGTGGAGATGCTGGTGAGCGAACTTGGGGGTCGGACCCCGGGCGCCGATGCGGCGGTCGAGGTGAAACGGTTCCACGCGCTGTGGGACGCCGCCGCGGAAGCGGACTCCTTGCCGCCGGCCACGGATGAACCGAGGCCGGCCCAGGAGGTGACTGCGGCAGTGCTCCAGTCGGTAACGGTCACGCGTGACCCTGAGGTCGGGAGGGCCACACCGCGGAGCCTGCTCCTTGCCGACTTCGAGAGGTTCAGCAGGCGAGGCGATGTCGAGCAGGGATACATGCGCCGGATGCTCTTCGGTCTCCTGGACCGTGTCGCAGAGGCAGCCGGCGTGGACCCGGCGGCGCGGCGGCGGACGGATCTAGGGGACGGGGTCATTGAACTGATCGATGCCGCTGTCCCCATGGCCGATCTTCTGCGCGCCGTGCTCCGGGTCGTCCCTACGGAACTGCGGGCGATCAACCGGCTTGCCTCGGACGCGGTTCAACTCCGTTCGCGGTTGGTCCTGGCCACGGGTGACGTAAACGCGGACGGACACGACGGCTGGGTCGGCGATGCTCTCAACGACGCCTGCCGACTGCTTGACGCACAGGCAGTCCGCGCGGCCCTGCGCGGAGGCACGGACCCCTACGCGCTGTGCGTCTCGGATGCCGTCTACTGGACGACCGTACGCCAGAACCACCTCGGCATCAGCCCGTACGAGTTCCGTGAGATCGGCGTCCCGACGAAGACCGGCACGCTGCAGGCGTGGCTGCACCAGCCGCTGCCGGCCTAGCCGCCCCTGTGCCCCTCAGATGTGTTCCAAGTCAGGCGTCCGGTGCCATGGTTCGGGAGCTGAGGTAGTGCGCAGCGCGCGGGCCAGGGCCGCCACGGTCTCGGGTGAGGGCGCGGGCTTCGTCGGCGAGAGTGCCTCCGAGACCGTCGTGCGCCCGAGACCGGCACGCTGGGCGAGATCCGTCTGATTCAGCCGCAGGCGGGCCGTCCCGCATCTCAGCCCCTCCCGGAGCTCGGACAGCGCCGGATCCTGGCCGTTGTGTTCGTCATGCACCGTGCGTGCCCCCAGGACCGTCGTGGTCGCCGGTGTTCATCCTCCTACCGGCGAACCCCGGCGAACGCGGATTGCGCCGCCTTCGACCACGTCAACACCCCAACGCTTACCGGGAGATCGACGTGACCGTCACCGTCGTCCTGCTCGCCACCGCGCTCGTGACCGTCCTCGTGCTGCTGGCCGCCGCCGGCGCGGGCAAGCTCGCCCGCATGGACAACGCCGGCTACCGCGCCGCCGCCGCCTTCGCCGCGGTCATCACCCTCGCCACCGTCGTAGCCAGCACCCTCGACGCCCTCCTCACCTGACGACCAGTCCTCCCCAGAACCCCGATCCGGCGGAGGAACTCCCGGACGTCGGCCTGACCGCTGGCGCGGCCGAGGGGCACGGCGTCGCAGCCGACGTGCTGCCAGCCGGCTTTTGACATCCAGGCCGTTCGCCGATTCCCGATGCGTGGCCGCGTACAGGGCGGCGGGCTGCCAGGGCGCGCCCGCTTCGGGGTAGAGGCGGGGGAGGCCTGCCGCTTCAACGGCGAGCCAGGTGATCTGGTGGGTGAGCCGGTGGTCGGGGTGCGGGATCGTCGGCCGAACGACGCCTTGATCCGGGTGACAGGTACAGGCCAGTCCGGATAGCAGGATCTTGCTGAACCGACCGCAGGTCTATCCGATCAGGCATAGGGCTGCCCAGGTCAAGCCCGCCGGGCGGAGACCGGGCGCCGTTCGGGAGCCGATGAGACCCGGCCACGTGCCGGGACTGGAGTGAATTGTGTGATTGCCGCTCCCTGTTCCAACGGCCTTTTCTACACCGGACACATTCCTGGTAGGGCCGTTGAGAGGTATGGGAAGAACGCTGATGCGAAGAGGCAGACAGGGGTGGGTCGCCGCCAGCGCGGTGGCGGCGTTGACGGTGGGGTTGCTCCCCACCACGGCGGCGCGGGCACGACCCGGCGAGGGACAGGCCGCAGGCGCGGTGGCGAATGCGAAGGAGCCCGGTTCCGCCGGTCGGTCGTTACCCGGCGGGGACGACCCGTCGAAGGTGGAGCGGCCGGACACTGTGCTGCCGAAGGGCTGGCGTACCTCGGGCGACCGGGCCGTGGCTGTGGTGGGTGACGCCGAGGGGCTCCACGTGCTCGCGGCCGACAGTTCCAAGGCCTACCAGTGGCGGGAGGTCGCCGCGCTGCGGGAAGGCGGCTTCGAGAGTGATGCCTGGGTCGGCAATGTCTGTGTCACCGGCTCGGGCAAGCGGGCGGTGGTCGCCTACGCCCCCGGTCGTTCAACAACAAGCCGATGCTGTTCGACCGGGGTGCCTTCGCCGCGGTGGTGGACCTCGAGACGCGCAAGGTGACGAAGCTCGATCGGCAGGTGTCCCTCGCGTACTTCGACCCGGGTTGTGGGACGGGGGAGACCGCAGTGCTCACCCAGGCCGCCGATCAGGAGACGGGCGAGACCCGGCTCTTGAGCCTGGACGCCGCTGCGGGGAAGATCACCTCGGAGGTCACGGTCGTCGGACAGGCGACGTCGGCCGTGCCCGGCAAGGATGGCATCGTCGCCGCCATAGGCAACCAGCTCAGCCGTGTCCTGCCCGACGGTCGCAGCGAGCTGCTGGCCAGGACGTCCGGGCCCGCCTTCCACGTGCATCCGGACGCCGACGGCTGGGTGGTCTTCCTCGAACGCCATGACGAGCAGGTCAGTGTCAAAAGAGTGGCTGTCGCAAAGGTGACTGAACTCGCCCGCGGCGGACTGGGCACGGTGGGCCTGGCCGTGGGTACAGCGGGACGGCTGTATCTGACGGGGGCGCCGGCGGGCAGGCCTGTGTTGCCCAAGAGCGTTCAGCAGGTGAACGCGGAGCCCGGCAGCGCTGTCTCCTCACACGGCCGCCTCGTGGTGGACACAGCGGTCTCCGCGGGTCTGCGCACCCACGTCGCCAAGCCGCTTGCGCCGTACGAGGACGGGGAGAGAGCTCCCTTCCGAATCGAGGCCCACACGGCGGGCAGCAGGAAGAAGCTCGCGTTCACCGTCCCCGGCCGCCCCTGGCAACGGTGCCGAGCAGCCCTCGCCCGCCCTCGCGGCGGCCGCAGGGGCGGAGAAGGCGAAGCCCTCCGCGGCGGGAGCCGCAGCGGCCGGATCCGGGTCCACGCCGTACGACCCTGAGCGGACCTGTTCCGTTCCCCGCAACGACGCCGGCCAGCAGGCCCTGCAGCCCACACCGAACCAGGTGGAATGGGCCGCGGACATGGCCATCCGCGGTGAGCTGGGAAGCAGCTGGGTTCCGATGTCGGGATACCGCTCGCAGGCGGGCCTCGGCGCGATGAGTCCGCCGTCCCAGACCTTCCCCCGCTGCCCGCGCTGAAGGGCGCGCCGGCGGGATCCCGGATCCCGGCCCAGGTGCTGCTCGGCGTACTGGCCCAGGAGTCCAACCTCTCGCAGGCGTCGTACCACGCGATGCCCGGCCAGACCGGTAACCCCCTGGTGGGCAACTTCTACGGGACGAACGTGTACCCCGGCACCCCCGGCTACGACCCGGACAAGGTCTGGAGCGTCAACTGGACCAAGGCCGACTGCGGTTACGGCATCGGCCAGCAGACCGACGGCATGAGCGTCCCGGGCCGGAGGCAGGACGGCAAGCCGGATGCCATGCCCGCCGCGCAGCAGAGGGCCGTCGCACTCGACTACGCGTACAACATCGCGATCGCGGCCAAGACGCTGTCCGACAAGTGGAACGAGCTGCACGCGCCGGGTCAGACGATCAAGCTGAACAATGACGACCCCAAGGCCGTCGAAAACTGGTTCGCCGCGGTGTGGAACTACAACCTCGGTTTCAACACCGGTGACCTTCTCGGCCGCTGGGGCCTGGGATGGCTGAACAACCCGGCCAACCCCAAGTACCCGGCCGACCGGAACGCCTTCCTCGACAACAACCACTACGCGGACGCGGCCAAGCCGCAGAACTGGCCCTACCCCGAAAAGGTCATGGGATGGGCGGCGTACCCGATCGACACGGGCCGTGCCTACAGCGACGCCGGAGAGCAGAACAACAGCAACACGCACGGGTACTCGGCCGCCTGGTGGGGAGACATCGCCTCCCGCATCTCAGCCATCAAGCCGCCGCTGTCGACCTTCTGCAACAGCAGCAACAACTGCACGCCCGGCACGCCCACAGTCTGCACGAACGAGGAATGCTACAAGCAGTTCTGGTTCCACACGGACGCCACCTGGAAGGACTGCGCGGCCGCCTGCGGACACGAGGCACTCACCTGCAAGACCCTTCGTGCCGAGCTCGGGCGGGGCAACAGCGGCAAGCCCAACTGTGGCACGACCGGTCTGCCGGCGGGCGCCCTGGTCGTCGACGACGTGGACGCCGCTGTTTCCACCTTCCGCGGCGACTGCTCCAAGCCGTGGACGAACTCGGGCTCGCTCTCGCTCGACTTCGCACCCACCCCGGGTACGCCCGTCACCTACCTGGACCCTCAACAAACCGCTCGACCAGTGGGCGCGGGTCCTGGTCCACCTGCCCGACAGCGGAGCCGAGACGCACCAGGCCCGGTACCGCGTCGACCTCGGCGACGGCACGGCCCCCAGGGACCGCTACATCAACCAGAACTACCGATCCAATCGCTGGGTGTCACTCGGCACGTACCGCTTCAAGGGCACCCCGAAGGTGAGCCTGGACAACCAGACCGCGGACGGCACCGCTGACCAGGACGTCGCCTGGGACGCCATCGCCTTCCAACCGCTCACGGCGAAACCCCAGCACATGGTCGCGGTACTCGGCGACTCCTACACCTCCGGCGAGGGCGCCGGCGCGTACTCTCCCGAATCGGACGCCAACCACGGCAAGCCCAACTGGGACGCGTGCCGCCGCAGCAACGACGCCTGGGCCCGCAAACTCACCCTTCCCGGCCAGTCCGCGCCGCTCGGCACCCAGGCGGACACCTTCAGCCCGTCAGCCGAACTCGGATTCGTAGCCTGCTCCGGAGCAATGACGAAGAACGTGCGGAGCGGGAATTACCTACCGGGATCCCAGCCTTTCGAGGAAGGCCAGTTCCGGGAGATCAACCAGGTCGACTCAGGGGTGCTGTCGAGCGACACGACCTTGGTCATGCTGACGCTCGGAGGCAACGACGGCGGCGGGTTCGCGAACGCCATGCTGGACTGTGCGGGCCTGGGGAAGGACTGCAACGACGACCCCAACTTCCTGCCGAAGTACAAAGGCATCGCCGACAGGATGATCTTGAACCTGGAGGGGACGCTACAGGACATCAGGAGCAAGGCCCCCGGGGCCAAGGTCGTCCTCATGGGTTATCCCGAGCTGCTCAGCAAGACGGTGAAGTGCTCCGGATCGCTCTACTTCTACCTGCCCGAGGCCCGAGCCATCGCCGAACTGGTCAACTACGTTGACGGCAAGCAGAACGACCTCGTCAACCAGAAGGCCGCCGTTGGCTGGAGCATCGCCTACGCCAACCCGGTACAGGCGTTCACCGGGCACGCCGGCTGCGACGAACCGGAGTGGATCAACAAGATCGTCGTCGGCCCGAACGGTGACGGCGATTTCCACCAGAAGGACCCCGTCACACAGTCCGGAGGCTGCCTGTACGAGGGGATACCCGCCGACGCGTGCATGAGTCGAGAATCCTTCCACCCCAAATCGGCTGGAACCACTGGATACGCGGCCGTCATGGCCAAGCGACTCCAGGAGATCGGCTATACAGGCTCGTGATCCACAGGGCAGGCTCGTCCAGGTGAACCCCTTAGACGCACCTGGCCCTCAGCGCCCCCCGTCCGCACGCCGCACGGCGATGCGAGCGGGGGGCGCCGTCCTGCTGCTCCTGTCGGTACTCGCGCTGGCCGTGGTCGGCGGCATGGTCTGGTGGCTGGAAGTGGCCCTCCCGCGTGGCGCTGCCACGCGCATGGAACGGCAACTGGAGATAGACACGAGGGAGACCGGTCAGGCGATCCAACGTCGGGCGCGGGACGGAACTCTGACGGATGAGGACCTCAAGGCCATCTCACCGCAGCCGTGGACCATCCGACGCACCGATCACGAGATCCGCGTCGCCATGGCGTTCCTGGGGTCGAAGGCGGAGTATCAGTGCTGGTCCTTCACCCTCAAGACGCCTTTGGGGCCTGGGGCGGCCGTGACCACCCAACGGGACGAAACCGCGTGCGGTGAGCCTCACTGATCATCTCGGGACACTTCACCTTCAAGTGTGACGTGGATCGCACGCAACGGGGTGGGGTGTACGGACACTACTCAGTGCGGACCACCAAATGTTCGCAGACTTCTACGAAGCGCACTCCAGAGCCGTGTACGCACACGCCGTGCGCATGACCGCGGACTTAGCGGGCGCCGAGGACGTCGTTTCCCTCACCTTCCTCGAAGCATGGAGGCGCCGCGACACGCTCGACGGCGTCGTCAGTCAACGGGCGTGGCTCTTCGGCATCGCGACGAACGTCATGCGCAACAGTCGAAGGTCGGCGCGCCGGCACGGCCACGCGAGCGAGTTACGTCTGGGGCGGAACCTGGAACGATGGGGCTGATGCCGTAGTCGTCAACTAGGAGCTGTCCGGCCGATCATGTGGCCGGCTCGTTCCTGACTCGTTGGTCGGGGTATGGGGCGGGCTCAGCGTGGTGACTTGTCGGACGCCGAGCGGGAACGGCTCTGGCCGTTCCTGCCGGTGAGCAATGGTCGTTGTGGCCGATGGCGGGACCGTCGGCAGGTGATCGACGGGATTCCGCACCGGGTGCGGACCGGTATGCAGTGACGCGACCTTCCCGAGCGGTTCGGGCTCTGGAAGACGGTCTACGAGCGCCACCGGATGTGGTCCGCAGATGGCACCTGGGAGAATCTGCTTCAGCAGGTCCAACCCGTAGCCGACGCCTCGGGCGACGTGGACTGGGAGGTCTCGGTCGACTCGACGAGCGTGCGCGCTCATCAGCACGCGGCGGGCGCCCGCAACGACCCGGCGCCCGGCACAGCCGCCTCAAAAGGGGGCGACGTAGCGGAACGCCAGTCCGAGCCTCTGTGGCAAAGCCTGGTCGGCTGGCTGGCGGAGGTGGCGCGGCAGGTGAGGGACTGGGCCGCTCGCGGGGCGGCTTCACCAGCACGATCCACCTGAGCGCCGACGGGCGCTGCCGTCCGCTGTCCCTGCTCGTCACCGCCGGCCAGCGGGGTGACAGTCCCCAATTCCGACTGGTGCTGGAGAAGATCCGCGTTCCCCGTCTCGGGCCGGGCAGGCCCCGCAAGAAGCCGGATGGCCTCGCCGCGGACAAGACCTACAGCAACCGGCCGCGTAGGGAGTACCTGCGACGCCGGGGTATCCCGCACTCGATTCCGGAAAAGGCCGACAGCCAGGCCGCGCGCCTGCGAAGAGGCGCACGCGGCGGCCGGCCGCCTGGTTTTGACGAGTCCCTCTACAAGAAGCGCAATACCGTCGAACGGGCCATCACCAGGCTCAAGAGCCACCGAGCAGTGGCCACCCGCTATGACAAGCGTGGTTACGTCTTCCTCGGCACCATCACGGCGGCAAGCCTCGTCATATGGCTCCGTGCATGGCCGATCGGCGAGTTCCTAGGAACTCGCCTCAACCGGTGCGGTGTTGTGAGCGATCATCAGTTGAGCTATCCGGTGCAACCAATGCCAGACGTGCACGCTGGCGTGTTCGGCGAGATCGGGAAGGACCCTCTCGATCTCGTCAGAGATGAACCTCACGGTCGCCATCCCCCGCTCGTGGAGGGAGCCGCCATGGGTGATCCACGTGTAAGTGCAGCCCTCCATCCTGGTGTAAATCGACACCAGATCGACACCCGCCACCTCAAGGCTGTTCCATCTGCGGTCCCACGGCTCGTCCATCAGGCGTGTAACTGCGGTTACAGGGTCTTCAGCAGCATCCATGGCCCACATTGTCGCGGGCCGCCCCGGCTGCGTGAGCACGGGGCAGTGCCGTGATCGACCGGACGGCTCCCAGCACTCCAGTGTGACTTCGTGGTTCCACGTCACGTTGTGCGTGCGCTGGCTCCTTACTAAGCGGTGTCCTGTCCGATCGCGCGGAGGACATCGGCGAGCCAGACCAGGTGGTACCCCACGGCTCGATCCGGGTCGGCGCGTAGGTCTTGAAGGTGCTGCCATGACTCGGAGAGCTGCCCGATCGTGATCGTTCTCGGTTCGTTGGGGACGTCGTAGAGTTCGCCGCCCGGAACAGACCAGAAGTAGTCGTGTTCGAGCGCCACAGTGCTGCCGGCTGACGCTTCGATGTGTTGCAGTGCCAGCTCGAAGGCCTGCCGGAGCTGATCGAGCGGGATCTGCAGAGGTTCGCTGTCCACGCGCTCATCTTGTCGATCAGGGGCCGTCGGGCCAAGTTTAGGATTTCGGTACTGCCCTGGACCCGGAGCGGGAACGGCCACCGCGTGATCATCGGGGTTTGTGTGGAGTCCTGAAGATCGTGCGGTGGCCGCGGGCAAAAGCGTAGAGCCTGCCCGCTGGCGGGCGATGTTCGAGCAGGTCATGGGCCGGATCGCGGGGTGGTTGGGACGCGTGGAGCCGCGGGCCAGCGCCCGCGCGCACCTGCTCGGACTGCTCTCCGGCGTGGATCGGAAGAACTGCCGGCGGCTTGCCGAACAGGCTGGTCACGCTCGTCCCGGGCCGATGCAGCGTCTGCTGCGAAGTGCCCGCTGGAATGCTGATGCGGTCCGTGACGAAGTCCGCGGTTACGCCGTCGACCACCTCGGCAGCGACGGTGGGGTGCTGATCGTCGACGAGACCGGCTTCATGAAGAATGGTCGGTCCTCGGCGGGCGTGCAGCGGCAGCACACCGGCACCGTCGGACGTATCCAGAACAGTCAGGTCGGCGTCTTCCTCGCCTACGCAACCGGCCGGGGACAAGCGTTGATCGACCGACGGCTTCACCTGCCTGAACATTCCTGGTGCACCGATACCGAACGCCGTCAGGAGACCGGGATTCCCAACGAGGTGCAGTTCGCGACCAAACCCCGCCTGGCCTGGCCAGGCCTGGGAGATGATCGCCGACGCACTGGACGCCGGGGTGGAGGCACCGTGGGTGGCTACGTAGGTGAGAACGAGGTTCTGGCACATATTCCGTGAGAGCGGTGGACGAGGCTCTTCTGATCGGCAGACTGGAGAGATGCGGATAGAGAGCGTCGCCAGGATCCATGCAATCCGGCTCGGCGTGACGGTCAGTGCAGTCGTTGCCGCACCGGTTCTGTTGGTGGCTGGGACTCCGTTGCTGCGCCGTATGTTGCGTCGCTACTACCGCGAGGACGGTCCGGGGCTTGTGAGCAAAGAGGACGCATGGGTCAGTCCGGGGTACTTCGTCGTCACCAACGTGGTTGTTCGAGCCCTCTGCTGGCCATCGGAGTTCGTACTCAGACGGCTTCGTCCTGCCTGAGCAAGTCATCATCGGGCGGCGGTGAGAAGCACCCGTTTGCGCAGGAGCGGAAGCTTGGCGCGGCCGAACATCTGGCGCTTGACCATCTTGATGTGGTTGACGCGACCTTCGACGGGACCCGAGTTCCAGTGGCTCGTCAGGCCTTGGACAACGGCGTCCCAGTCCTTCTCCAGGCCGACGGCAAAGGAGTGAACACCGGGAAGGTCCTCGGCCCGCGCGCTGACAACCCGGTCCTTCAGATGCTTGCCGGTGCGGGTGGAGAGGATCGCGGCGCAGCTGCGGACGAGACGGTGGGCCACCGAGAGTTCCGGGCAACGGGCGAGGACTTCGTCAGCTGTTTGCTCTCGCTTTCCGAGAGGTGGTCGGGGTGACACATGATCCACCCGGTGACTTGCCGGAGTCCTGGCGGCGCGGGCCCGACGACGCGGATACGGCGTCGGCGCCGCGGCCGCAGATAGTTACTGATGATCTGGTGGTTGCCCCGATAGCCCAGCTCTTTGAGCTCTGCGTACAGGTGAACGGCATTGGTGTGGCCCTCTGCCCAGCGCCTGTCCAGGTGGGGCCTATAAGTAGCTGTTGTCGTTCCGATCTTGAGGGGTGGGCGTCGAACGGAAGTCTCGTTCGGGTGATCGCGACCTGCCGTGGGCATGAAGGCAGGGCCTCTTGGTAGCTCGGGGTTGCGAAGCCAACCGAGATCCAGGAGACCCTGTTGCCACAGTTCTACGTGCTTGCGCCGGTGGAGTTCAACTCGGTTGCCCTGTCGTGTGATTGCGTCGCTCACCGGTTCGGGAATGCGGCCGATCACCCGGAACGTGTTCGGCGGTATCCCTCGGACATGACGGACTCGGAATGGGCCGTAGTCCGGCCGCTCCTGCCGGTACCGGGCTGGATGCGGGGCCGGGGAGGGCAGCCTGAAGCGTACTGCCACCGGGCGATACTGGACGCGATCCGCTATCTCGTGGACAACGGGATCAAGTGGCGGGCGATGCCGGCCGACTTCCCACCGTGGGACCGGGTCTACTCATTCTTCCGCCGCTGGCGCGACCACCTGCTGATCCACGAGTTCCACGACCGGCTGCGCGAGGAGGTCCGGCAGAAGGCGGGGCAGGGTGCAGAGCCGACGGCCGGTGTGATCGACTCTCAGTCCGTCAAGGCGGACGCCGTCGTTGGCGCGGACAGCCGCGGCTTCGATGGAGGCAAGCTGATCAACGGCCGCAAGCGGCACGTGGTGGTCGACACCCTCGGCCTGCTGCTGGGTGTGATGGTCACCGCGGCGGACATCGGTGACCGCGCCGCCGCGAAGGTGCTGCTCGCCCAGGTGGCCAGCGCCCACCACCGGCTGGAACTCGTCTGGGCCGACGGCTGCTACACCGGCAGCCTCGTCGAGCACTGCCTGACCGTGCTCGCCCTGGTCCTGGCGATCATCAAGCGCAGCGACGACACGCGTGGCTTCGTGGTGCTGCCCAAGCGGTGGATCGTCGAGCGCTTCTTCGCCCATCTGATGCGCACCCGACGCCTGGTGCGCGACTTCGAACGCCGCACGACCAGCGCCGAGGCGATGGTCCACTGGTCGATGACCATGGTCATGACCCGCCGCCTGGCCCGGTTGTATTCTGCGCGAGCATGAACCGGCCCGGCTGCCGCTCGGCCAGCCAGCCCCGCGCCACCAGCCGCTTCGCCTTCGACCGCAACGCCTCGACCTTCGATGGGACAACGTCCAGGCCGAACAAGACGGCCATCTCCTGGCAGGTCAGCGGCCCTTGATGGAGGCGATGGCGGTCCGTGAGGGCCTGCAGCATGCGCTGGTAGTCCGCCGACAGCACCGACGAGTCCAGCCCCTCGCGCCACACCGGCACCGGCGAATTTCGCCTTCGCTGCCATCGACGCCGATGACGCTTCCTCGGCCCGCACACAGGCCGGCACCGTCCGTTCAGTCCGGGCATGATCTTCGATCTCGTCCACCGGCCCCAGCACCTCGCCGACCCGCGAGCGGGCGATGACCCACTCCTTCCACTCCCGCTCGGCCACGGCCAGCTCGGCCTGGACGCGATCCGCCTCCTCCCGCAGCTCGTCCACCCGACGCCGAGCACCCAGCTCACGCTGTTCGAGCAACCCCACGACCGACAGCATCCACGACCTCCCCAGGAACGATGACACGACAGACCACCCCTCCCACGAGATCGCTGACCCTATGCCTGACCAGTGAAAACACCGCCCTCAGGTTCGGTACGACAACACTACTAAGTCAGCCGGAATCTACGTGGCAAGCCCCAGCCGGTCGGCCCTCGGCCGCCATCCGCTCGCGCCGTTACCCGCTGGATCCTTACCCGTCCTGAGGCCCTGGCCGAGGGCGACCGGATCCAGCTCAAGGCCGTACTTGCAAACTGCCCCGAACTGGAAGCACTCGCCGGGCTCGTCCGTTCCTTCGCGCACATGCCTACTCAGCTGCAAGGCCACCAACTGCCGGCGTGGATCGAGGCTGCGACCGACGCCGACCTGCCCAGCCTCCAGCGATTCGCCCGGCACCTGGAACGCGACCTCGACGCTGTTACCGCCGGACTCTCGCAGTCATGGAACTCTGGAGTCGTCGAAGACCATGTCAACCGGATCAAGATGCTGAAGCGCCAGATGTTCGGCCGCGCAGGCTTCGACCTCCTCCGCAAACGAGTTCTGGTCTACAGGTGACACCCGCGCACAGATCTGGCTGGTCAACGCAATAGCCTCGTCCTGTGACCCACAGCACCAGCCAGAACGAGCAGGCTCACCCTGCCGTCCTCCCGCCGTTCCAGACACTGCTGAGCAATACGAACTGGGGGGTACTCGACACAGCCTTCGGGACCGGCGAAGACCTGCCGGTGGCGCTGACGCTTCTCACCGATCCCGATCCGGTCATCAGGGAGTCCGCTCTCCAGGCCGCGCTGGGGCCCGTGACCCACCAGAACAGCATCTACGAGGCCACCGTGCCCGTGGCGCTCTTCGTCGCGGCCATCCTCAACCATCCGGCCATCACTGCGGGCGACGACAATCTCGTCGTCGGGACACAGCACCGCCCGACTCTTGTGCAGTTGCTCGACTGGCTCGGCGACACGGCCTACGACGCCGACGACGAGTGCGTCGCTGCCGGCGAACGCGTCTTCGACGGGGGTTTCCTCGACGAGTACGACGCGATGCGGGCGTTCCGGGACGCACGCCCGGCGATCTTCTCCGCTGTTCGTCCCTTCCTGGGTCATGACGACGCCAACGTCCGCCACATCGCCCTGGTCACCGCCATCCCCCTCATCGAGCACCCCTTCCTCACTCAATACCAAGCCGATTTGGTCGACCACGCTCGACGCCTACTGGCCACCAGCACTGACCGACACCACCGGGACCGCGTCCTGGAGGCGCTGAAGGCTTGGGGCCACGACACCAGCGGACTGGAGAACGCGTCCGACATCGCAGCCCGCGAGCACTACGCCCCTCTCAGAGCCGCCCGCGCTTCCTGGGACGGTAACTGGACAGGCAGCGGCAGCTACAGCGACGACCCGCCGTTCTGACACAGGCCCCCCAATCACCTCTTGACTACCTTGCGTGGCCGCACCACAAGAAGTGGACCAGAGCCGAAACGGTTCAGGCAGGGATTCCGTGAAGTGGATCGTGCTGCCCTGCGCCGGTGACGCTCCGTCATCATGGGCATCATCCTTCGGTCGTGTGAGACCTTGCTGGAGTTGGTGTTCCCGCACCTGGTGACGGTGCTGGTGGAACGCGCGGTGGTGGAGAGCGGCGTGCTGCGCATCACGGCGAGCACGAAGGACGGGACAGCGGCCACGTGTCCGGGGTGCGGGGCATCGTCGATACGGGTGCACAGCCGCTACGGACGCAGGATCGCCGATGCTCCGGTCGGCACCCGGCTGGTGGTCATCGAGTTGTCGGTGCGCCGATTGTTCTGTGAGCACAGCGGCTGCGCGAGGGTGACCTTCGCTGAGCAAGTCGAGGGGCTGACCAGCCGCTACGGTCGGCGAACGACCGTCCTGCAGCGGATCATTGGTGCTCTTGATGTCGTTCTGGCCGCTCGTGCTGTGGTCCGGCTGGGGCTGGTGCTGGGCATCGTGGTCAGCCGGATGACCGTGCTGCGTGTGCTGATGGCGCTGCCGGAGCCGGCCTGGGCGGTGCCGCGGGTGCTGGGAGTCGACGAGTTCGCGACCAGGAAGAGCCACCGGTACGGCACCATCCTGATCGACTGCGAGACCCACCAGCCCCTGGACCTGCTGCCCGACCGCGAGGCCGAAACCCTGGCTGCCTGGCTGCGCGAGCAACCCGGCGTCGAGATCGTCTGTCGCGACCGCGCGGGCATTCTTCGCCGAAGGCGCCCGCACCGGCGCCCCGCAGGCCCAACACTGCGGAGACAAATGGCATGTCTGGCACAACCTCGGCGAAGCCGTCGAACGCCTGGTCTCCCACCACCAGGCTCTCCTGCGCGACCTCGTCGAGCCGGAACCTTCGCCCGAACCCGAGCCGGAGCCCGCCCTATCCTCCGTTGGCCAGGAGCCACCCGACGCCTACCCGCCGGGGAAGTTCCTCGACCGGCTCCGCGACACCCACGCCGCGGTCCGCGGCCAGGTCGATCAGGGCCTCAGCCTGCGCGAAGTCGCCCGCCGGCTCGGGCTGGGACGCAACACGGTGCGCAAGTACGCTCGCGCGGCCAGCCCGGAGGCGATGCTGCACGGCCAGCGGCAAGACCGGACCAGCAAACTCGACCGCTACAGGCCCTACCTGGAGCAACGGATCGCCGAGGGCTGTACGGACCTGTCGATCCTCCACCGCGAGCTGCAAGAACGCGGGGCCCGCTGCGCCTACAGGACCCTGCGGGACTACGTCCATCCGCTGCGTCCCGGACGCCGACCCGTGGCCACCCGTCCGCCGATGGCCCGGCCGCCCTCGCCCCGCGAAGCCATCCGCTGGATCACGAGCCACCCCGACCACCTGCACGACGACGACAAACTGCAGCTCAAGATGCTGCTTGCCCGCTCGCCCGAGCTCACGGCCGCCACCACCCACGTCCGGACGTTCGCGACCATCATGACCAACCGTGAAGGAGACCGGCTGCCCGGATGGATCGCCGATGTCTGCGCCGACCAGCAGTGCGGCCTGGCCTCCTTCGCCGCCGGGCTGATGACCGACCTCGACGCCGTCGTCTTCGGCATGAGCACCGAATGGTCCTCCGGGCCCGTTGAAGGCCGCGTCAACGACCTGAAGGCCCTCAAACGCAGCATATTCGGCAGAGCGAAACTGCCGCTGCTGCGCAAGCGGCTCCTCCTGATCGCGGCCAGCCGCCGACCCTAACCTCTGCCGCGTCGGGCCTGGCGGTCCAGGAATTCGATCACTCGCGTCTCCGAACGTAGAAGCTGTTCTCGCTGCTCAAGAGGAAGAGAGGCGAGTAGATCGACCAGGACTCGCTTCCGCGGGACGTACACCATGTTGCCGGAGTAGATCCGGCAACCTGCACACCAGGCGAGTCCGATGCAGCGCTCGAACATCGAAGTCTCGGGCGGATGGAAACGGTACTGGTAGGAACTGACAGGCGTTCCGCAGTCGGCGCAGACGCGTCGATCACCGTCGGGAATCGTGTCCCAGCGCCCGACCTTTCGCCAATGCTGTCGCCCGGCTGGTGCTCTTCAAGTCGTCATGCCGAACATTCTCGCGCACAGAGATCCGCCCAGCACAGCGGCCCGAGCAGAACTCCGACCGACCACAGAACGTAACCGGCTCTTGGCCACCTTCACGGAATCCGTGCCTGAACCACGGATACAGAGCCAACTGGGCGGGCTGCTGACTCGGGGGAACGCCAGAGGCCTACGCGGCTCCGCCGGCGGCCGTATCCACGGCAGCACACAGGTCCTCGACCGTGACCTTCGCCAGCGGGTAGGTCTCGCTCGCACCCCCGTTGGGCATCTGGCCTCGTGCGAGGAACCCGGCGTAGGGCTTGAACTGCCGCTTCACAAGCGTCTCCGCCATGCGGGCATCGCGACCCACTTCGAAGGGGAATACCTTCATGACGATCCAACCCTCGCTCATGAACCGGCCGAGGCGGTCGGTGCGCGCGGTGGTGTTGGTGATGCCGACCTTCACCGCCCCCTTCTCCGGGTGCATCAGGACGTACAGGACGGAGGGCTTGTAGCTCAGGAATCCGTAGGGGACGCAGATCTCGCACCGGCTGCCGGTCGCGGCCACCGTGGCGTAGCGGGGCTCCGTGATCGCCCCGCACTTCGGGTTCAGGCACTTGCACCGCCACTGGTCCTTGCCGTTCCCGCTGTACGGTTCCAGGGGCTCGAGGCCAGCCGCTCTCATGACCGCCTCCGCCTTGGCGCTGGGCACGCTCTGCCGCAAGGACTGGGCGATCCGCCGGCACGAGTCACGGCCTCCCTGGCCCGCCTGCACGTTGGCGTACCGCGGGCGGGCGACGGCACCACAGACCAGGCAGTCGCATTCCCAGGGCGTCTCGGACCCGGGGTAGGGCTCGCGCGGCACGAGGTTCACCCGCCGCATCACGGCCGCGGCCACCGCGTGGTCCAACATCATCGTTGCGGAACGCCGCTTCACCCCGCACGGCCCGCAGCCTCGCTCCCCGCGGCGAATCTGCGCCGGCCTCGGGCTCACCGTGCGGTCGCAGCCGGTGCAGGTCGCTTCGACCGCGGTCGTGGTGTTCACGTAGGGGCCGAGCATCACCAACCCGGCCTTCGCGAAATCGGCGAAGACCTCCTCCTCAGAGAGCTGGGGCTTCCCCGGGTTGACATGAGGGCAGCGCCATCCGCTGAGGACCTGCGTGAAGCGCAGCTTGGGCTTCACCCGACCACAGTCCATGCACTCGGCCGGCCAGACCCCGTCAGTACGGCGCGGGTACGGCCCCAGGGGGCGCAGACGCGCCTCGGCCATCCGCGCTGAGGCTGTCTCGTTCGTCCAGCGAACCTTGTGCTCACGGGGCGTACAGTGCCGGCAGCCTCTGCTGCCGATGTCACTGATCCGGTAGCTGTCGACAGCCTGGCACTTCTGGCACCGCAGTTCCAACGGCTTGCCGGTACCCGCGTACAGCGCGATATCGACAGGCTGAAGGCCCACCGCCAACGTACGGCGGAGCACTTCCTCGAGGTCAAGGCGGATTCTTCCCATGCCGAAGATGATCACGTGCAGCACTGACAACGCTCCGGCTGGGCCCGGGCCGCCAACTGCCCGCCGAGGGCAACTGGCTTACCAGCCAGAAGACTTCAGCATTCCTAGAAGCCCACACCGCAGGGGTGGCCAGTCACTGGTGACGCAGGCCTGGGGGAATTCGGTCAGGAGCTCGGGGGTTAGTGACGTAGGGTGGTGTCACCGACGCGGGGTGGAGCAGCTCGGTAGCTCGCTGGGCTCATAACCCAGAGGTCGCAGGTTCAAATCCTGTCCCCGCTACCAACGTGACAGCCCCCTCGACCATCAGATCGAGGGGGCTGTTCCCATTCCAGGTTTACCGGTGGATTACTGGCCGGGCTTCACCTTCGCGATCTCGATGTCCTTCGCCCCCTCGGCCTCAAGTGCCGTCTTGCGTTGCTCGGCGCTGGGCCTGTCGTAACTCACCCCGGACACCATGGGCCGGCCGTCCTCCGCGCGTACCCACTTCACTCGCTGGTTGTCCATGGCCGGCCCCCTTGTCCGTCCGCGATGGGCGGCCCACTGCCGCAGGCCACAGCCTTGCATCCGATGCCGACACCCGCCCGGACGGCACTCGCCCCGAGGGATCCGTATACAGCGAGCCGGATGAGGCAGACCCGCCCACCCCCGGAGGAGGTACTCGGGAGCTGGCGCACCCTGCTCGCCACGGCGTGCGGCAGCCGCGATCACCCCGACCTTCCGCCCGAGGTACGCGGTGTGGCCAACTGGACGCCCATCGAGAACCGGCGATGACCCAGGCTCCTCCCAGTCGAAGTAGGAGGCCGAACAGCGGGCGGGGACGGCGGCCCGCGGCGCGATCCGCATCCGGGTCCCGTCGTGAACCACCTTCTCCGCTGGCAGGATCAGCAGTCCCGCCTCCCCATCAGCCCAGGCCGCCCCAATGCGGCGAACCTGCCCCCCCCCGCTGACCATGTAGACCGTCGGGTCGACCTCCCAGCCGTGCGCGGCCAGCCACGTCGCAAGCCGGAGCGTGTCGCCGGGTGTCGCCCCGCGCGGCCATACGTACGTGCTGCCCATGTCCATCCCCCGTCGCGGGCGGGTCTTCGGCCACCGCGATACTTCCGCCTGTGGCACTGTGTGGCGGCAGAACGAAGATCTAAGTCAATGAGATTTGGTGCCGCCTGCGTGTGCGACTAGGCGCTTGCTGTTCAGTCCCAGTCAGCTGCGGGTTGACTGACCCGGCCGCCGGTATGCGCGGATTGGACGTAGTCCTCGGGCGCCTCGGGGAGGGTGGCCACGCATTGCGGAGAGCATGCGTTGACCAGGAGGGGCAGGACATCCGTGGCCACGCGCAAGGAGATCCAGACCGGATGGAGTCCGCCCTGTTCTATGGGTTGGTCGCAGACGCTGCATGATGAGACGGCTGTCGTGCCCCAGCGACGTGCGTCCAAGCCCGTTGTGTTGAGGCCTGCGACCGAGCTGAGAGCGGGTGCCAGCCGGGGGAACGGTGCCCGCAGCTTGTAGTTTCCGAACAGAGAACGCGTGCTGACCGTGCTCCTCACGAGCCGGGTGCATCTGGTGATTTCGTAGGGGAACCAGTGCAGCCGGTAGGAGGTGTAAGGGGTGAACTCCTCCAGGCTTGCCATTGCCCCGATTTCGGGTGGGAGCCGGACGAGGTTGCTGCCGTAGAGCACGAGGTGCTTGACTGCGGTCAGCTTGCGGATGGCCGGCGGCAGAGTGATGACCTGCCGCCGTTCCTGGGGGCTGAGCTCGACAAGGGGACGGAACTCTTCCCGGCCGTCGGCGGCTGCCTCGTCGATGAGCTCAAGTAGGTGCTGCCAGCCAGGAGCCGAGGTGTCTTGTAGCTCGGCATGGAAGCCGACCCGAGCACGCGGATACGGCTTGCGCTGGTCGAAGCAGCGGCAGGTCTCCTGGCCAAACTCGCGTCCAACCGACTCTGCACCGGACGATTCGCCCCACCGGTTCACGAAAAGCTGCTGGTCTCCCTCATCCACCATGACGCCAACATACGGGCGCTCTCCTCGAATGGCCCAGCATTTTGGGGAAGAGCTGCTGGTCAGCCAACTTCGGCGCGATCAGCTTGGGCCTTGGTGTGAGCGAGGTGGTAGGACTCGGTTCCGGTCTGGATGATGTTGCCGCCGAAGGTGAGGCGGCCGACGATGGCCGCGCAGAGCCGGGGGTCGGTGAACGTCTTGGTCCAGCCTCCGAACGATTCGTTCGAGGCGATCGCCACACTGTTCTTTTCCTCGCGCTCGGTCAGCACCTGGAAGAGGAATTCGGCGCCGCGGCGGTCGAGTTCCATGTAGCCGAGTTCGTCGATGCAGAGGAGGTCGACGCGGCCGTAGCGGGCGATGGTCTTGGTCAGCTGCTTCTCGTCCGCGGGCTCGACGAGCTCGTTCACGGGCTTCGTCGCGAGGGTGTAGCGGACCCGGTGGCCCTTCATCGCGGCCTCGGTGCCCAGTGCGATCAGCAGGTGGGACCCGGTCCCGGGGTCGCCGATCAGGCAGAGCGGCTGGCCTTTGCGGACCCACTCGCACTTGGCCAGCGTGTGGATGGCCGCCGGGTCGACGTTGGGGTTGGCGTCGAAGTCGAAGGCCCGTAGGGACTTGCCGCGGGGGAAGGCGGCGGCTTTGATCCGGCGCTCGGAGCGGCGTCGTGCCCGGTCGTCGCACTCGGACATCAGTAGCTCGGCCAGGAATCCTCGGTAGGACATCTGCTCGCGGGAGGCCGCGGCCGCGAGGTCGGGGAACTGGCTTCGGGTGGTGGGCGGCCGCAGCATGCGGCAGGCCTGGTCGATCGCGTGGTGGCGGCTTCTTCGGTGATTTCGCGCTGGCGCGGGACGGTCATGTCGCTTCTCCCTGGCTGGCGCCCTGGCCGCCGGTCCGGCGGCGGTTGAGCAGTTGGTCGTGGGCGGCCACCGAGGGCAGAGGCCGGGTGTCGGGCGGCAGATGGGTCAGCCGGTAGTCGGCGAGGAAGGTCACCTTCGCGTGTTCCTCCACCGCCGGGGCGGGTGGCTCGGGTGCCGGAGCAGGTGGCGCTGGGCTGTCGCCCTCGGCGGCCCTGCGGGCCTCCAGCGCGACCGCGTCCGCGGTCAGGGCACCCGCCCGGAAGGCCGCGGCCAGGCCGGCGACGACGTGTTCGTGCCGCATGTGGCGTCCCAGCAGCAGCACCTGGATCAGGGCCCGGGTACCTTCGGCATCTCCGTGCGCCGACCGGACCGCCGCCCACCAGTTGTCATGGACCGGGGTGAACCTGCCCACCGAACGGGCCTGCTCCAGCGCGGTCGAGCCGGGGAAGGCTCCCGGCTTGTGGATGAGGGCTTCGAGGTAGTGGTCCAGGACGAGTTGGGAGCCGCCCCTGGTGCTGAGTCGCTCGTGCCGGGCGACCTCGTTGCGGCCGTCGTAGACGACCAGGTCGTTGGCGTGCAGGAGCACCCGCACCGACTGACCGATGAGGCGAACCGGCACCGAGTGCTGGTTGGTGCGGACGGTGATCTGGCTGTAGCGGTCCACTCGCGGGGTGAACCAGCGGCCCGTCTCGAACGCTTCCTCCGGCAGCGGCTTGAGCCGTGGCTGTAGAACGCGTCGACGCCCCGGTGCGAGCGGAACTGGGTCCAGCGTTCGGCTTCCACCCGTATGCGTCCCAACCCGATCACCCGGGAGACCGCCGCCTTCAGGTTGTCGTAGCGGACCCTGCCGCGAGGGACGCCACCCAGGGTCTTCAGCGCGTGGACGTGGCCTTCGATGAACGCGTCCTGGCCCGCAGGAGGCGAAGACCCTTCTCTGCACTATGCCGGATGACCTGCACTGAATCGCGCGACCAGCGTGTCGTTCGAGTGCTCGGTGGCGTCAGGTGTGAGTGATGAACGGTGTCGCGCTGCCCCACTCCCAGAAGGCACCGCCGGCGTTGACCGCCGACTCCATCACAGCGAAGAGGTGGCGGAAGTGGTCACAAGTCCGCACCCGAAACCCAGACCACGGGATGCGCAGGATCGGTGTTGTCCACTGCCAGGGACCGTGGACTGGTCCGCTTGGCATAGCCGGGACTGTCCTGGCTGTAGACCATGGTGGGGTTGACCGGCGGGGTCAGACTGCACGGGCCCTGGGCAGGCTGAACAGCTGCTCCGGGACTGTAGGCGGTCCAGCTACCCTCAAGTACCTTCGTGGTCGCACTCGGTGGTTCGAAATGGCTGGCCGTGAGGAACGTGGCGAGATCTGCTGGCGTGGTGGTGAATCGCAGCGTCAGGTCGCTCTCTCCCTGCACACCACCGGCCTCGGCAGTGAAGACGAGGCTCGTGGCGACGGTGGGCACAGCCAGTCCGAAGTGCCTGGTCGCATCGGCGAGGGAGAGGTTGTTGTGCCGGGTTTCCGGGCAGACTCGGGGATCGGTCGCTGCGACATGGTTGTCCGGCGGTCCGAACGCTGAGTCGAGCATCGACGTCGCGCCCCAGCCGAGCAGGCCCAGCAGGCCGGCTGCACTCAACGAGATCGTCAGGCATCCCGGTCTCTTCATGGCCTCAGCTCCCCCGTGAGCAAGTCAGAGCGTGATCATAGTGGGCATCCCGACACTGGCCGATGTCCGGTACCTCTTGCTCCCGTTCCGTCAGTTCCTGAAGGAGTTGGTCCAGGCTCGCTACCTGGCCGACACGGGTCGGTGGACCGCCTTGCCCGAGTACGACAGGCGGAACGAGAAAAGGATCGCCGGCCACCTGCGCGAGACCACCGGCCGGTCGACTGGGCGGACTGCTTCAGTTCAACATGCTGCACCTGACAGGGAAGTCGTCGCTGACGACCTCGCGCAGCGCGTCCAGGAACAGACCTGCGAGGCAGGCCAGGCGTCCGCAAGCGTCGGCTTGCCCGCTCCGCCGGGCCCGATGAGGATCACCGGGCCGTACTCGGGCAGCTCCGGGTGGAACGTCGGCGTGCTCATGCGGGCTCTCCTTGCGGGTCGAGGGAGCGGGTGGCCCTCAGCAGGCGCGCACCGGCGTTGTCGTTGACGATGGCGGCGCAGTCGTGCAGGTCGTGGGAGGCGTCGCCGCAGCGGTCGGGCCGGACGGGCTCGGCACGGTGCGCGGCGAAGGTGACCAGCTGCGAGAGGGCCGGGGGATGAGGCCGCCGGGCGGTTCGGTGCCCTCGATGCGCTCGCGCGGGATCGCGGCGAGCTCCGCCCGGTCGACGGCCGTGATCGGCGGGGCGGAAGGAGTTGGCCTTCCCCGTCTTGGTCGCGAGCTGCTCCAGTGTCGGTAGCTTCGGATATTCGAGTGTGCGGAATAGGGCTGCAATCCGGCTCTGCTGCGCTTTGTACCCCGCCAGCCGGGAAGCTTCGTGCTGCCTCGGTGAGCGAGGGGAAGGCAGCCGACTCGGCCGACGCACCTTCGCGGTAGCCTCTCGCCATGGGTCACGGGGAGGGTGAGGGCGCGCTGGTTCTGGAGGCGCAGGAGATGCTCGCCGCAGGGCACAGCGACGAGGAGGTCTTCACCGAGCTGGCCGCGAGGACCGGCACATGGGGTGTCTGTCTGTTGGCCGTGTGCTTGGCCCTGGGTGTGCCCCGGGCTGACGCCGAGGCCCGGCTCCGCGAGGCCGAACCACTCTTCTCGGACTTCGCGGTGGGTCAGGAGGAGGACCTCGCCCTCTTTCTCACGTTTGGGCACGTCTTCATCGTGGACCGAGTACTTGCGGAACACGAGGAGCGCATCCGCGACCTCTTGGGAACCGCTGCTGGTGCCCGCGGAGGCTATCCGGGCAGCCTGCTCGCCTGGTTTCGCACCGGGGAGCTCACGAAGATCTTCCTCTACTTCGCCAAAACCCGGTTCCGGGACGGGCGCGGCTCACCACGCGACTTTTGGGCAGCAATGACCGCGGCCGGCGAACTCCTGGCCGCCCAGGACGGCCCGGACCACGAAGAGGTGGCGGCAGGGCTGGAACGATGCCGAACACAGGCTGCGGCCATCAGCGCGAAGTAGCAGCGCCATCGACGAACGTCCTCCGCCGGGTGGGCGGCCTGATGGCTCCCCACGGCCCAACGGCCCCGCGCAGGCCACGCCGAACCCCGTAGCGACGCCCCCGTTCCCTGCAGTCGCCGCATGGCCACCGAGGAGGAAACCCCAAGTCAGCGCGACATCACCGCGATGCTCCAAGGCCGGACCAGAGCCTACGAAGCAGCGCGCGCCGCCATCGCGCCGGCGGCGAGGTCATGCTCTGTCTACGACGGACGGGCCCCGCACTGGATGGTCTTCGGCATCGCTGCGACAAGGCTGAGACGGTCGGTGAAGATCGGCCTGACGACCGTCGGCCTCGACGGGACCGTTGAGATCCTCCGTGCCCGGCACCGTGATGAGGAACTGCGTACCGGCAACATCGTCGCAGCAGATCGGTCCTGGTTCCTCACCCTGTACTTCGACGCCACTGGGACCGAGCTCCTGGCGTGCAACGGCGTCAAGAAGGAGCGGCCCTCGCGGGGGAGCCGTCAGAAGCTCCAGCTGTAGAGGCCGCCACCCGTTTTCGACGCAGACGCTGCGAGGCGTGCAACGCCCCGCAAGACCACAAGGAGATCATCGTCGGTCATATCGTCGCCGTCCTCAGACCGGAGGCGCGTGATCCAGCGGGTTGCGAGTTCTTCGAGTTCGGCGGAAGTCGCTTTGCCGAGCGCTCGGGTCAGCCGCTTCGGCAGAGCGAACACCTCAACGCCATCGTTCAAGGGGGCGGTGACCCACTCCGGCCACGGCCGCCACGCATAGAGCTGCTCAAGTGGCGGGGCGCCGCCCGCAGGTGCCTCGAAGTACATGTCCCACTCGGCGATGGCGCTGTCCGGCTCAATGAAATGGCAGGTAACAGACTCAAAGTCCTCGCCAGGTCCCCGCAGGCGGGTCGAGGCGGCCGTCTCGTCGTCAGGGGCGAGGAAGAAGATTATGTCGTGGGCCATTTGAGCATGATGGCAGCCCGCTGAGCAGACGTCGGTGCTGCTCAATGTGTCTCAGCTGTCTGGTCGAAGAGCCACCTCGGCTGCGTTTGCGGTCCCGGCGGCCCCGGCTGACCAGCGATCGGCAGCCGCAGGGCTGATCCCGAGCAGACGTTGGAGAACGCCCGGGGGATCTGCTCGCAGAGGTCGAGCAGGGCCGCGCTCCGTCCGACTTCGGCGGGGAGTCCGATGGTGTGGAGGCGGCGGCCGAGTTGCTGGCTGGCCATGTGTCTTCCGGGCAGGCTATGGACGACGAGGCCCGCTGGACCACCGCTCGCCGTCTGCTCCACGACG
Organism: Streptomyces sp. NPDC059917; assembly: GCF_042730635.1. Classification (NCBI taxonomy): domain Bacteria; kingdom Bacillati; phylum Actinomycetota; class Actinomycetes; order Kitasatosporales; family Streptomycetaceae; genus Streptomyces; species Streptomyces sp. NPDC059917. The sequence goes on along the minus strand of NZ_JBHWLC010000001.1, from coordinate 85,899 downwards.
GCACCATCCGGAAGGAAGACCGTCTGGCCGGCCTGCTGCTGCTCCTCCATGCCCAGTGGCCAGCGGCGATCTCCCGGCTGACCACCGGCCATATCGAAGTGACGGCCGCGACGGTCCGCGTCCACCTCGATGATGTCGCGGTGGCGCTGCCCGGTCCTGTCGCCGGGCCGGCCCCGCAGCGGGTCCCCGCCCGCCGCAGCCACGCGGTCCTCGCCCAGACCGAGTTACCGTGGCTCTACCCCGGCGGCCAGCCGGGCCGCCCGATCAGCGCCTGGGGCATGGGTGAAAGGCTCCGCAAGCTCGGCATCCGGCTCGCCGTGTCCCGCTCAACCGCACTGTTCCAGCTCGCCACAGAGTTGCCCTCCGCGATCCTCGCCCGCACCCTGGGCATCCACATCACCGTCGCCTTCACATGGCAGTGGGCCGCCGCGGGCGACTGGGCGGCTGCCGCCGCCGACGTCAGCCGCCGAACCAACCCCCACCAGGAGGAAGACGCCCGTGCCCCTCGATGACCATGACATGAACGCACTGCCCTCAGGCGACGAGATCGTTCAAGCGGGCTGGCAGGCCGTTCGCCGTGACGGGCGAGTCCGGGACGAACTCATCGACGTTGCCCACCAAGAGCCGCGCCTGCGACGACTTTTCCCTTGGACAGGCATGGGAGAGCTGCATTTCAGCCGCTGCACCGAGCATCGCTGGACATGGGACATCCCTTACATCCAGCCAGCCAAGGGCGGTGGCTACTGGGTGTCCGGGCCCCTTCGGAACGAGTCGGTTGGTCCAGCGGCCACTGCAGAAGAAGCCGTCGCCATGGTCATCGCGAGGCTTCCGTCAAGCACCGGCCCGGCGTTCGTGGGGACCCCCGAACAGCTTGCGGCCCATGAAGACGCTCGCTGAGGCATTCCGGGAGCTCCCATACCCGACTCCACCATCACAGGTCTCCGAGAAGCGCACGCGTCAGGCCGTCGACCGGCTGGTCACCCTCCAGTTCGACCGAAACGGCGGCCGATCGTGGGACGAGGCCAAGGCCCTCTTGGACCACGAGCACGCCCGGATGCGGATCGGCCAGGTCGCCGTACCGTTCCGCGCCGACCCCTCCTACCTGCCGGACCTGCGGACCTACCTGGACACCCAGTTACGGGACCGGAAACGGCTCGCCGCGGCCGACGAGCTCAACCCCTGGGCCCGGGCGGAGGCACAACACCATCCGAGGAGGAGATCAGCTGCCTGCGGCGCCTGATCCGCAGGGTCGAGAGCGACCTCGACACCCTCACCGACGAAGAACGCGAGGAGATCCGCCGGGCGGCCTCGGTCCTGCGCCGGTCCCGTACCGTACAGCTCGGCTGCCCACCTCCGGCCGGCCGCCGGTGGCCTTCGACGCGAGCGAGAAGCAGGAAGCCGACCTTCACGGCCGACCGGCTCGCCCAGGCCCGCACCGATGAATCGACCCGCTACCGCAGGCGCGTGCTGGCCGCGCTCGACGACCTGCCCCGCACCGGCCAGCCGATCAGCGTCTCCGCCGTAGCCCGCCTGACCGGCGGCCACCGCAGCCTGATCCACCGCCACGGCGACCTCCACGCAGCCGTGGCAGCCGAGGCCGGCCAACCACCCAACAACGCCACCGGACCGCAGGTCAGCCGGAACTCCCTGCTGAGTGATCTGGCCAACCTCACCGAACGCAACACCCGCCGTGCGGGCCACGCAGCCCGCCTCGAACAACGCCTGTCCGACGCCTTCGGCCAAGACGCCTGGCGCGCCACTGGCCTCGGCGCTCCCACCGACACGCACACCCTTCAGCGGAAGATCGGACACCCTGAACAACAGGTCGCCGAGCTCCGCGACCAGCTCTCCGAGTTGCTCAGGGCTGCCAGCGTGGGGCCTCGTCATCGGGCGTGTCCGGGCTGGCGAAGTGGAACGGGACTGAGAGGTGCTCAGCAAGGGCACGACCAGCCCGCTCTGCAGCCACCGCTACGGGGTGGCGCTTGTGGCGATCCTCTTGTTCGCCGACGTACTGCTGAGCTGTCGACCAATAGACGGTGGCCATCTGAGCCTCTCCCGCCGGGTCAGCGGTGATGGCCAGTAGTCGCACAAACCAGTCGTGGACGGTGTCACCGTCCCAGATCGCCTCAATCGCCACGACGCGGCCCCCACATCCGGCCGCCCGATAGGCCAGCGACTCCAGGTCGAGGGGGCTCTCCGGTTCGCGGGCAATCCGGTTGCCGTAGTGGAGATAGCGATCATTGGCGATCAGCTGAGCGGTACCGACCCCTATGCCATGGGGAACGAGGCCAATGTCGGTGATGACCTTCGCCGCCATAAGCAGCGAGTCCTGGAGGATGTATCCGTCGATCTCGTCGCGGATCCCGGCAGGCAGACTCTCCCACCACTCGGTCCTGGCCGCCTTGTTCATGCCCATGGAGAGCCCCCATGCCGTTGGAGGCCCCGGCAACGGAGCCTCGTGCCCATGTACGTCGCCGTCAGACCAGCAGCGTCTACGACGGCTGTCGCGGAGCGATCTGTTCGATCGCAGCTGCCCTGATCAGGGACAACACTCGCTGACGATCACGCGAACCGCAACCGACCAGGCAGAGGCGTCCTGCCGGGCGCGCATTGATCCCGTCGCGGGTGCCGTGCGCGACCGGCTCGGCGTCCGGGTCGGCGGCGGCCATCAGGACCGGCTTGGCGTCGGCGGCAGCCTTAACCTGGGGGCAGTGGTCGTTCCGGATCCAGTTCGTCTCTGCTTTCCTTGCGTGTCTCCCATCTCTCAGCTCCTGTTGATCGGTTGTGGAGTTACCAGTTGATGGAGGTCGTGTCGCGGGCCCAACGTCCCGGTCCGTGTTGGTGCATCTCCTCGCTTCCGAGGGCTGGCAGCCGTGGGGACTCGGACGGCCCGCGGGCGACGCGGGTGGTGAACACGTGGCGGCGTACATTGCCGTCGAATGGCGCCCCCTCGCCGAACTCGTGGCGCGCGTACGCTCTGGCGGCCCGGGACCGGCCGACTCATCTGCGGCATCACGCGATCGGGGTCTTCGCCTCGCGCCAGAACCTGGTGGCCGCGCTGGGCACGTACGCGGACCGGCGGTTGTCCGGGCCGTTGGACGAGCGGTCGGCGTCGGCCTCGTGGGAGCTTCAGGTCAACGCGTCGTCGGGCCGCCTGGTGCTGGGCTCCGGCCCACCGGCACGATGTTCTGGCTATCGAGCTCGAAGGTCAGCAGCCTCCTCCGGCAGATCGACCGCGACGAACGACCCATCACCCACGAAACACTCGACGAACTACCCGTGAGCAAAGTTCTCACCCGTCTCCGCAGCGTCATGGTCACCACCGGAGCACTGCCGGCCCCGCGACGAACGCCTCGTCGCCCTGGAGGGCTGGATCACCGCGGCAGTTCAGGCCCCCGACGGTCCCACCGAGCGCCGGATCCTGCACGGGTACGCGGGCCGGCATCACCTGCGGCGACTGCGACGACGCCTCGGCAAGGAACACACCACCCATCTCCAAGCCCTGAACGTCCGCTGTCACGTCACCGCAGCGGCCAACTTCCTCGACCGTCTGATCGGCAACGGCCTGACGCTTGGCGACTGTACACAGCCCGGCCTGGAGCGATGGCGTTCAGACGCCGATGCCAGCTTCCGGGACAAGACCGGCCATTTAGTCCGCTGGACGGTACAGCACCGGCACGCCCGCGGCCTCACCTACGCCATGGTCCGCTGGACGGGCCCCCTCAGCACCATCGACAGCGAGAAGCGCTGGTCAGACGTCCGACGGCTCCTCCACGACGACACCCTGTCCACCCCGGACCGCGTCGCCGGACTGCTGCTGGTCCTCTACGCGCAGAAGATCGCCACCATTGGCCGGCTCACTGTCGACGACGTCCACCTCGACAACGGCACCGTCGCGATCACGTTCGGCACTTCGCCAATCGCCCTACCCGAGCCGCTGACCGCACTCGTCCGCGAGCTCGTCGTGACCCGCCGGGGCAAAGCCAAGATCGGAGCCTCCGAAGACGTCCCCCGGCTGTTTCCCGACGGCCGCCCAGGACATCCCTCGGCGACGACCGGTTGGGCCGGCGTCTCCACAAGATCGGGATCCGGCCCCGGCAGGACCGCTCCATCGCACTGTTCACCCTCGCCGCCGAAGTCATCCGGCGCACGACTTCTTGAGCCGTGCAGCCGAGGGAAAATCGGGTGCCGGACATGAGAACGATCAGGAATCGTCGCTGGTCAGGCCAGAGATTTCCAATGGGATTGAGTACCCCCGAGACCTACGATGAACATCATGGAACCAGTGCCCGCTCTCGTCCACGTGGATAGCCCCTTCATCAACTTCCGAGACTTCGACTTCGGAGAGGGCTCCCATGGCTACCGCTGGATCGACGCCACACGTTTCCAGCTCTCGTCCAAGGTGCTGGACGACCGAGACGTGCTGGCCGCCTTGATCGCCCATCCTCAGTTTCGGAACACGTACGACGGAGCGGGCGTTCAAGACTGGCCGCGGCACGGTCAGTGGTGGCTTGACCGCATCGCCCCCGATACCTACGAGACTGTCGACGCCGTGAGGGCCATCGACGTCATCCACTCATGGGCCAACCAACATGGAGACATCCCGGATTCGCTCGCCTCACGCCTGCATCAGGAGATCTACCTCCCGATCCGCGAGGCGACCAGCCGGTACTTGCTTGGGCAGCTTCCCGAGGACGCGTTCCACGACTATGGCCCCATCCACATCGACTACCACGAACTCGTCCTCATCGACCGCCAGGCAGCGACGCTCACTCTCCTCGTCGCGGCTGATGACTAGAGAGCCGAGGCGGACGAGAAAATGCGCCGGAGCCTGGAGGCATTCCGCCAGTTTCAGGACGGTCAGTTGCCAGCCGATCCCGGTGCGGACGCTCTGATGGCCGCCTTCCGCACGGTCGAGGACGAACTCCGCGGACACGATCCAGGCCCGGCAAAGATGGTCACCGACCGGCAGGTCGAACTGCTGCTCAAGAAGAAGGCCGCGGTCCTGCACTTCTCCACCGCGAACTACTGCTGGTGCGAGGGCCCGGCCGAAGCCCCGTGTCCCAAGCCGTCCGGCGCCAAGTCAGCGGCGGCTCCGCTCACGGGGCTGTGTGACAGCTCCCGCTGCCCGCAGGCCACTCACCACCTCCCGCACCGGCCCGTCTGACAGACCGCGGCGGACAACAGCACCGTCCTGCTGGCCGGCCCGCGCATCCCGGCCGGCGAGAAGAACCGGCTGCGGGCCGAACACGAGCGCTCCATACGAGCCCTCGAAGCGATCGACCAGGCGGCTGGCATCCCGTGACGACGTGGTCAGGTGACGAGGCGCCCATCCTGAGGGTCGAAGCAGACGAGATCGAGTGCTCGGGCCCGCTCCGCAGCGAACTGCGCGGCCTGCTGGTAGTTGCTGAAGAGCATTCCGAAGTAGAACAGAGGACCGCTGGCATTGTTGATCAACGGCCCATCGGACCAGGGGCTCGCGTCTTCGTCCTCGTCGTCGTCATCGGGACTGAGGTCGGGCCAGCGCGTCACCAGTTCGCCGACGTATTGCCTGATCAATGCGGTTGGCGCGACGCTCCGGCCGCCCATGAACTCAGCATGGAGATCCTCGAAGGCCGCGCTGGCCGCCGCATCGTTGGCAGGGCTCGGCCCTTCCCAGACAGCCAGGTCATAACTCATGGGCACATTGTGCTTGGCGTGACTGACAACCGCACGAGAAGGGCGGGGTGACGTGGGGCTCAGCGCAGAGCAGCGTGACCAGGCCGAACGGCGGATCCGCGCGGCTATCGACCGGTTCCTCATCGGTCAGATCCCTCCCGGCGGAGCGTGTGACGTCAAGACGCTCGCACGCGAGGCCGGTATCTCCCGCGGCGCCCCCTATCGCACCTGGGGCCACCTCGAGGACGAGTTCGAGAAAGGGCGGGCCGCAGCCTGGCCGCGGGCCGGCAACCCGACCCAGGCGAGGCGCGGATCGCTCGGTTGCGGGACCTCAACCAGCGACTCACCAGCGAACTCGCCCGAACTCACGAAGGGTTCAGCCAGCTCAAGGAGCGTCACCAGCTGACCCTGTCGGTCCTGGCGGCCAAGGACAAGGCCCAGTGCGTGAGCCACGAGCTCGCCACGCTCTGCGGCTTGGCTCAGGTTCCCGGGCAAAGTCAGTGGGACGACGCCCGATCGAAGAAGCCTTCGTCCGCAATCGCGGAAATGGCAGATTCAACGTTCGCGCGCGTCACGCTCGCCACCACCAGTAGATTCCCAGCCGTGAAGTGCCCCAGCCGGTCGATTTCACCGGCTACGGACTGCGCAAGTCGAACCGGGTCGTACACCTCAACGACTCGCCCGCCACCGCCCCACGCGACGGTCACATCCATCCAGCCCTTGGCCTCCTGAGTCGCCCAGTCGTACTCGTCCATGGGCGCCGGCCATTCAATCCGATATTCCATGACCGAATCCTGCCCCAGAGCTCACACCAGGGTGATCGTCAAGGCGGCGATCCACAGGCAGAAGACATGCTGGGCCGGTCGACGGAGCATCGGCCCTGCGGGTTCTTCGCGAACTCGCCACTGCCGGTCAGGACCATCCATGCCTTCACCGGCCATCGGCGGTCCCGGAAACCGTGGGTGACGGCCGAGAACACGATCCCCGCCGTGGCCCCGGCCCAACCGACGGGAAGGTCGAGCAGGACCGTCGTCACCGCGAGCATCAGGGCCATGACCAGGTGATGGACAGCGACATGGCGAGCAGAGCGCACCCCGACCCGGCCGCTGGCGGCCCATCGGCATCGGGCTCGGGACGACCCTTCGCCCCTGCCCATCTGTCCGTCTGCCAGCAATGATCCGCCCAGACATGGGAGGCGAACACCGCGGCGAACACGGCTGCCGGCATCATGCCGTCACCCCCAGGAGTGCACTCCGAGGCGCAACGTGGCAGTGGACGACCTCTGCCGCCCTCTCGCTTTCGTACCAACCCCCGCATAGGCAGGTGACGCACCCGCATCTGAACAGGTCATGGCCACAATCCGGGTGCCGCGCCCGCTCGGGCGGGCTCGGGTGAGACCGGCCATGGTCCTGGCGGACAAAGCCATTCCTCCCGCGCGATCCGTGACCGCCTCCGCGGACGCGACATCCGGGCGGTCATCCCCCAGCCCTCCGACCAGATAGCCAACCGAAAGCGCCGAGGCCGCCACGGCGGAAGGCTGCCCGGCTTCGACAAGGCTGCCTACAGGCAGCGGAACCCCGTGGAACGGTGCGTCAACCAACCCAAACAGTGGCGCGGCCTTGCCACCCGATACGACAGGACCGCGAGCATCTTCCAGGCCGGCATCCACCTTGCGGGCATCCTCATCTGGGCCGCGCAGTGATCCGAAAGAGACGTCCTAGGTCGCTCACCTGGGGATTCGCCGGACGCGGGGGCGGCCTTCGTCTGATCATGTGCTCCGACCAAGTCTGCAGGTGATCACGGCGAAGGTCGTGAGGGCGGGTCTGCTGCCCGATGCGGTCCGGAGGGAAGCGTTCGCGGAAGCGTCACCCTCCAGGGCGAGTTCTAGGAGTGTCCGACCGAGTTGTTCGAGCTGGTGGATGCGGTGCTTGTGTGGATGGTGCGGTGAAGTCCCTGGTGGACCCGACGCTGCTGCCCGAGCACCGTCGTGGGCGCCGAGCGATGCACGGCGACCTGAAGCGCGGCCGGATCGACGTCGACCGTCAGCGGACGGTGTTGGCCGGGCTGCCCTTACCGGGGTTCGACGGTGGACGGCTGGTCCCGGCGGTCAATGTGTCACCGTGGCTCCGGTCGAACGCGCCGTGCCCAGCCGACCGGCTGTTCTGCCACGTCCACGGGCGCGCGAAGACGGCCTCCCGGTTCATCCCAGGCCGGCCCTACTCCTTCGTGGCCGTGCTGGAGCCGAGTGCCACATCCTGGACCGCGATCCTCGACGCAGTCCGGCCCGGACCGGTCGACGACGCGACCGGGGTCACCGCCGACCAGCTCCGAGGAGTCGTTGAACGGTTCATCGGCGCGGGGCAGTGACGGGCCGAGGACCGGCCATCATGATTGATGGCGATGCTGGCTACGACGTCACCCGGCTGGCCCGGGTCCTGTGTGACCTGCGCTATTTCACCCTCGACGGCACCGATCGCGCCGGTCACAAGGAGCAGGGCAGCACGATCCGGCGCCACATCATCTGGCGAAACCGCAACGCCGACGACGACCGCCTACGGAAGCTCGTCGCCCAAGGCAACGTCGACTGAACCCAGCCCCACGGAAACAGCCGCGACCGCCTCGGTGACGTCCGAGGTCACCACCCGACAATCCGTCTCGATCAGGAACGGCGGCCGACCATCCGGGCCGGTATCCAACTGGACTCGGTCCAGAACCGCCCCGGCACCCAGGAAGTAGACGTTGCCATCGTCGGCGGGGTGCGTGACCGCCAGACGCTCGATGACCACACCCGGCACGGCCTGACGGACCTGCGCGAAAACCTGATCGGCCGGTCCGCCGGTCAGATCACCCTGCTCCCACGGTCTCGTGCGACTCAAAGCTCTCCCCATGGCGCCCAGTATGGCAGTCCCCAGCCCAGCACATCAGGGGCGAACGTTGTCCGATGCGGCACTGGTTTGAGACGTGCGATCCGAACGATCACCGGCCTCAGCCTCCGGAACAGCAAGCTTCTGCTGGACGGTCCGTCCGTAGCGATCACGGAACCCGACTTGCCCGCAACCGCCCAAGGCGCGGTCGATGTCCTGGCGGCTCAGGTTCCCACGCGACAGTGCTCTGCGACTGGTGCGACCGCACCATCACGCGAGTGGCCGACCCGCTCGACCCTGCCCCGTGCAGTGGGCCATGCCCTCCCGAGACCCGTCGAGCGAGCTGGCCGATGCCGATGGGGCGGCCTCTCGTCGACGGTCCGAGCATCGAACTGGCCGCGATCGACGGCGAGTAGGGGTTGCCCCCGCGCCGGCGGGGAGCAGAGGACGCTGCACGCCGCCGCCATCTTCACTCACCGTTCGGTTGCCCTACGGTACGTGGCGCGGATCAGCACGGTGACCAAAACCGCCAGGTCGAGAGCGCCGTCAGGGTCGTCCGCATAGCGGGTGGTCTGCAACGGCCCGACCTCGTCCAGGCGTACTCCTTCCCTCTCCAGGACGTGGGCGAGGACCAGCAGTGCCAGGCGGGCGTTGCCGTCCGGGTAGGGGTGGAAGAAGGCTATGTCGAGGTATGCCCTGGCCGCGCGGGCCGTCAGAGGAACGGACGGGTCGGCACTCTGGTGCAGGCAGGCGGCGAAGTCCCGCCATGTGTGAGGTGCGAGGCCGTATCGTTCCCGCCCGCCCTTGGCAAAGGCGTCGCTCTGACGCAGACCCACCTCGTTCACACCGAGGACCCGCTTCTGCCAGTCGGCGAGGAGGGTCGAGGTGAGTGGCTCTCCCCGTGAGGCCGCTACGCGGGACAGGGCCATCGCGGCCAGGAGCCGGTCCGCACGATCCGGGTCGCGAAGGCGGACCGGACCGTCGAACCAGGCGGCGAGTCCATCGACAGCCGGGCGTACCGGTGCCGGACCTACGCACGCGGCCGAGGACCAGTCGACCTGTTCCCTTACCTCGCACCATGCGGCCAGCGCGTCATCGCTCACGATAGAACCCTCGTCCGGTCAGGCGAATGGCCAGGTCCTCTCCAATCGTGTCGACCAGCAACGGGGCAGGTGCAACGTGGCTCTTGAACCGACCGCCTATGGCGGCCTCCACCGCCACCTGTGCCTCTTCCAAGCCCAGCCCCGTGGAGGTGAGGAACCAGGTCAGCGTCTTCTCGCAGAGCCCGTACCAGGACGACTCGGCGTGCGTGCTGTTGACGACTGCGGTGACCAGGCGGGTCACCGCACGTTCCAGATGCCAGCTCCGGTCCTCGGCGTCAGCGTCGGGACACGGCGCGAGCTGCTCGAACCGCTCGGCCATGTCCTCCAGCCAGTCCCGCCACTCCAGCAGGCACGTCACGACGCGCTCGGCAGTCTCCTGTGCGTCTGTGACCGAGTGCGACTCGCAGCACCAGGCCTCGACGGGTCCACCGTTATGGACCGAGCGCTCCCAACCGCAGGCCCACCGGCCGTAGCGGGACACCAGGAGCACGGTGACCTCGTCCATGAACCGATAACCCGCCACCCGGTCGGGATCAGCCATCCGGTCGGCCTCGGTGGGCACCATCGGGACGACAAGCGCCGTCAGCCGTGCCGCCTCGTCGTCGTCCCAGTCGAAGGGATTCCGGTTGGGGTCGGCTGCAGTCCATGGCAGCGACCAGATACGTTCGATGTGGATGGACGTGGGGACCCCCGTAGTCAGACATGACGGAACAACCGACTGATCATGCCCACCAGGGCGAGACCTGTCATCCGAATTCGTCGCCCCAGCCGCCCGGCACGCATGGACCCGCCTGCGCACAACCCGCGCACGCCCACACCAGGCCACGCACGGAATCGAGGATCATCCCGCATCGGCGAGGAGCCCGCGTCTCAAGGGTGGTCGGAGATCCGGACCGCCTGTTCGCGGAGTTCTCGGGCTTTCGGCATTCTGTCCGCGTACTTCTCAGGACGCGCTGGAGATCTGACATGGGACGATCGGTGGGTGACTCGACTGGTGAACCGTGGCCGCTCCCTTGAGGAGCTTGAGCGTGACCGTTGGTCGGCCCGGTGGGGCGGTGAAACCCGGCTCATGGCGACCGTGCGCGAGCTTCGGCGCAAGCCGATCGGTGGTCCGTCGGTCGAGGACATGCGGTTGCTGATCGGGCAGGACGTGGGCCTTGCCCGTCTCCTGCCGCTGGCGATGGAGGTCCTTCGGGCCGACCCGCTGGCGGAGGCGACATGTACGAGGGCGATCTATTGGCCGCCGTCCTCACCAGGGACGTCGAGGTCCGGACCGAGTTCCCCGAACTCAGGCGGAAGGTGAGCCTGATCGTCTCGGAGTTGGCCGAAGTGCCGCCTGCCCTGAAACGTGGGGTCGAAGGGTTTCCCGCTCTGTAGGCCGCTGACAGTGCGTCGATGCCCCTGACGGCAGCGGGACTGTATCGGCGGTGCGAGCGGCCCAGGAGCGTGACCGTCAACAGCGGCCCCGAGAACGGCCATTGGCCATCTGAAGGGCCCCCTCTCCCCACCCCCTCCCCGATCATCGGGGCACGAAGCAAGGCAAAGACCCCAGTTCTGGAACACGCCCGAGGCCACGTGGCCATCCACGCAGGCGTGCGCAACCTTCTTCGCCGGCGGCCCGTGCCCGCGCCGCCGCCACGGCCCTTCGTAGAGCTGCTCCGAACCGGTGTACCGGCGCGAGGAGCAGGCGATGCTGCTGTCGCCGACCTGCGCCAGGGACATCGTGTCCCGGGATTCGTCGACCGTCCCTCCGGCCTGGTCGACGTACCGCTGGTAGGCGGCTTTGGCGTTCTCGACGGTGTCGTGGGTCCGGTAGTTGCACGCGACCTGGGTGTCGCCCGAGGAGTCGGCCGGTCCCACGCCACCCGTGTTCAATCGCCCCTGGCAGTTGGACGTGTCGGCGGAACTGTTGTCGCTGTCGAGGAGACGAACGAAGCCGTTGAGGGCGAGGCCCAGCACGAGCACCACCACGACAACCAGTGCGGCGATCGTCCCAGGCGTCCTGCGGATGGTCACCGGCCCGATCGCGATCACACCCTTCTTCACGTTGCCGCCGACGTGACGTGCCGGTTGATTGATCCGGGCGGCCCGGGCGGCATCGACCGCCCCGAGCAAATCCGATGGCACCGACCCTTCCCGCGACAAGACTGCACCGGCGAACACCCTGCCAGCGCCGCCCGACCCGCTCTCGCTGCCCGTACGGGACCCGCGCGCCCGCGACCTCGTGCTCGACCACGCGGACATGCACGCCCTGGTCGGCGACCTGGTCCTGCCCGGCGGTGCGTCGATGTACGTCATGAGCTCGTTGGAAACCTCCCGCGAGCTCATCCGGCACTCCTACTACCGGTACGAGTTCGCCACCGTCGCCGTCACGCACCGACCCGGGCCGCCGCCATGCTGCGTGCCGTATTCGATGCCGTCTCCCTGCTCCTGCGCCCACCGTCCGCGGCAGAGGTGACAGCCTCCTGCGCGGGTGGAGCGCAGCCCGGAGGCGGTCTCGTCCGACTGTGGGAGGACCACCTGCGCCCCCTGTTCCCCGACGGCTTCCGCGGAGTGGACTTCGACGGCGTGGACCTGGTCCTCCTGGACGCCGACGTCGCCGGCCTCGTGCAGAGGGAGCTGAAGGGCGGACTCGACGACAGTGGCGTCGCCTATCTATGGGGCTGCATCACCGACCTCGACAAGATCCTTCCTCTGATCAACGAGGAGTACTGCGCCTCCTACTTCACTAGGCTTCGGGCGATGGCCAGGCTCGCGGCGGCGCCCTCCACACCCACCGCGGGCTGACCACCGAGGTTGAAGCGTTCAATAGCCACCTTCACGATGCGTTCGGCGACGGCAGGCTGGTCGAGGTAGCGGCGCACGTCGTGGGCCTTCAGCCTGCCGTTGCCGACCTCCACGTCCGCGACCCCGGCCGGGACGGCCAGCCAGCTCAGGCGAACCGGCCGGGACGTCCCACGGCCGGATGCTGCTCGCCTCGGGCGACCGGAGCGGCGTGCGCGTCTGGAACCCCCTGACCGGCGAACTCCGGCACTCCCTACTCAGAGGTGCCCCCGTCCGCGCCCTGGCCATCGGCACCGGCCCGACGGGTCCGATCCTCCACCTCGGGACGGTGACCCTCGACGGGGTCCTGCCCCACCGCAACGGTTGCAGCCACGAGATCGCCCACGGGAACGGCTCGGTCACCGCCCTCTGCCGCGATCTCGTCGCGCTCCGGACCGAGGCCGACCGCCCCGACAACGCATAGCCCCATGGGCCCGCACGGCCTCCTCGCCGAGCGGCAGGTCGGTCAGCGGGCCGGTCCTCAACCCGTTCCCGAGCCCGTTCCCAACGTCAGTGCGAGCGGCGCCCCCTCGACCAGCGTGTACTTCCCGCGCCGGCCCCCGCCCAGTTCCACCTGGTACGGGCCCGCCCCCGCCGGTACCGACACCGGGCCGATGTGGAACTCGCAGGCCTTCTGCGTGCTGTTGCCGAGCAGCGTGACGCGCCCGTAGTCCAGCCCACTGCCGAGGCGTGCCGCGCCGAGGACGGTTCCGGACCTGTCGTACACCGTGATCTGAGCGCCTTCGCGTACGTCGTCGTATCCCCGGGCCCCGGTGCAGACCTTGCTGTCGGTGCGGCCGGACTGGCTGGCGTACGCAGCGGCCTTGCCCTGCAGCGTCAGGGTCCCCTCCACGACGGTGGTCGCCCGGGCCGTCGGTGGCGCGGCGGATGACCCGGCGGCCGGGCCCTGCGGGGAACACGCCACGGCCAGGGCAACGACCGCCGCGGCGGCCGGGACAGCTATGACACTGCGCACGGGATTCCTCGTTCAGGGTGTCGGGGGAGGGGGAGCCCGCCTGCAACCGTACGGGTGAGCGGTGCCACCGGAGAGCAGAAGCGTCAAAGAGCGCAGACGTACCGGTGACACACGACCTCCACCCGCCGGATGGCTACGCCATTCGAGTTTCACCGGGATCGCCACCGGGCTCGGAGTTGGAACCCATGTCCCATGGACGAACCTGAAGCGGACAACCCGGGCGAAGCCCAGCGCCAGAGCAAGCTCTCCCGCCATGCCAAGACGTGGCTCGGAGTGCTGGCCGGTATCGCCGGCATCGTGGGTACGGCGATCGTTTTGATCGATCGACCCCCTCCTCCCAAGCCCTTCACCCCGGCGGACTGGGCGAACGAAGCCAACAGCGCCTGTGACGAGAACTGGGGCGACATCCTCAAGGCGAACAACACGTCGCACGCGTCGACACGCGCCGCCCTCGATGCCCAGGCGGCGATCGGGACGGCTGACGAGCTCCCCACCGCACAGTTGCGGCAGGTCTTCCGTACGGCGGCAGACGACCTGGACCAACTGACGGGCCAGGAGAGGATGCTGAAAGCCGAACTCGAAAGGATCGAGGTCCCCAAGGGCCACGACACTGAGATCTCGGGTCTGATCACGGCAATGAACAACGTGAGCAATCTGGATGGCGCACTCGCGGGTGCCTTCCGAAAGATCGCTGACGGCGTGGTGCCCGAAGGCAGCTACCAGGAGAACACCGATACCCGCAACAAGCTGTCAGCGGAGGTGAATCGGCGCTGGAGCAACCTGGGTGCCAGTCAGTGCCTGTGAGCCCGAGTCAGGTGCCCTTGCGCCACAGGGGTCCTCGCAAGGGGGCCGGATGACGCGGCTCTCCAGAGGGCGGTAGGACCACTGCTCGTCCTACCAGCGCTCATGCTCGATACCGTGGTCATCTGCCGCTCGCTCCAGTCGGGGGGCAGGAAGTCGCCGTCAGGTCACCGGACCGTGACCGCGGCCATCCCCGCCGGTCCGCCGAAGGCGATCACGGGGTCGCCGTGGTCCGCCGCTCCGCTCCCGGCGGGCAGCACGCCGAGGGACGTGAGGCTCGTACCGGTGACCAGGCGCATCAGCTCCTCTCCGGTCCAGGGGTCCCACAGGCGCACGGTGGTGTCGTGCAATCCCGTGGTGACGAGGAGCGGTCGCGACGAGGCGGGCGTCCGGAGGAGCCCGATGGCGGAGACCCGACCGCGGTGGCCCTCGAGCACCGGATAGACCTCCTTCCTCGGGGTCTCCGGGGACCAGAGCCGCACACAACCGTCACGGCCGCCTGTGGCGAGGAGAGGGCTCCCGTCCTGCGCAGGGCACACCGCGAGGGAGGAGACGTCACCGATGCGGATGGGAAGGCGCAGGTCAGGTGGGTCCCCGAGGCGCCCGACCCTGACGTCGTGCCCGGTGGCGAAGGCCAGGAGCGGGCCCGACGCGCTCGGCAACGCCGCCAAGGCGCGAATGGCTCCGCGTGTCCGGAGAGAGTCGGCCCATGGTTCGCCGGTGGCGAGATCGTGGAAGTGGACGTCTCCTCTCCCCGTTCCGCTGATCAGGACGACTCGGTCGGTACCCCCGACGGGGAACGTGGCGAGCGCACGCACACTCGTCTTCTGCGAGGCATCGGCCACCGGAAGACGTTCCCAGCCGTTCGCCTCGTCCCAGCACCCGATGAAGCCGTGGGCCGTACCGGCGATGACCCGCGTCGAACCGTCGGGCCACTCGTGCGTGGCCAGCGCGGTCAGGCCCCCGGAATTCCATTCGGTGGGCCACTCCGAGCGGCGGCGCAACCGCCCCGTCACCGCCGACCGGACGGTCACGCCACCCGAGCGGGTCGGCCCAAGAAGGAGGGAACCGCCCCGCGTTCGGGGCAGCACCGCCATGTGGGAACCGTCCCCCAGCTCCTCCAGGCGGATCTGCGAACCGGACATGAGAGGAGTGGGCTTCCAGACCCTGACCGTCCGGTCCAAGGAACCGGACAGCACGAGGGGCAGTTCCCCTTCCGTGCTCACCGCGGCCACGGCTGTCACCCGCTGCGTGTGGTCGGACGGGGATTTGTAGAGTTCCCTTCCGGTACCAGGATCCCAAAGGCTCACGGAGCCGTCACCGCTGCCGAGTGCCAGCACGGTCCGGTTGTGCGAAAAGGGGTAGAGCCCGATGGACACCGCGCGGTGTGTGATGCGCGCGGCCCAGTTCTCCTCCCCGGTCCACGCGTCGTAGGTGCGCACGCTGCGCATCGTCCGAAAGGCCGCGGCGAGTCGGGGCCGACCGTGCGGGTCGGCGTAGAGGGCCAGGTCCGCCACTCCGCCTCCCACACCGCGTACCACGGTGACGACGTCGAGCGTTTCGGCATCGACGACGTCGAGGGTGCCGCTCGGGCCTTCCATGGCGAGCAGCGTCCTTCCCGACGGGAGCCGCATCGTCGACAGGGCCGTGACCGCACGGCCCACCACACCGTCGAGGAGCGGCCGGCGGTACAGCAACTCGCCTGCCAGGGGGTCGTACAGGGACAGCCCCTGTCTGGTCCCGACCGCCAGCCTGCCCAGGCCGTCACGTGTCGTGAAGGCCGCGAGTGCGAACACTGCTTCCGTCGTCGGCAGGGGCGTGGCGTCGCCGCTCTGGGGATCGTAGATCCAGACGCCCTTGATCGTGCCCACCGCGAGCAGGGGCTCCCCGCCCCGGCCGGTCAGCACCGCCAGGGCGCGCGCGAAGTAGGCCCGCTGGAAGGGCAGTCCGAACTCGGTTCCGGTGAGCGGGTCCCACACGTTCACCTCACCGTGTTGATCGCTTGCCGCGACGAGCGGGCTGCCGTCCGGCAGGGTGAAGGGGACGAGTGAGGAGAGGCCGGCCGTCATACGGCCCAGGAGGTTGCCGGGCACCCGCAGGTGGTTCCACAGGGGAGTGGCCCCTGAGCCGTGCCCGTCGTCCCACCGACCGGCTTCGGTCTCGGACGCGGTCTCCGTTGCGGACGCGGTCTCCGCTGCGGACGGGGTCTCCGTTGCGGGCAGGGTCTCCGTCGGGGACGGGATCGCGTCCTCTTCATCCTCTTCGAGGTCCAAACCGAGCAGGGACAGATCCAGGCTGTCAGCCCGGGCCGCTACTCCGGCGTCACCGAGGAAGTGCTCGACGCGGGCCCAGGAAGCCAGGTTCCGGGTCAGCGGGCCGGGGTCTGCCGGGAGGCCGAGGGCCGCCCGGACCGTGCCACTCGTCTCCCAGGGCAGGAAGCGCTTCGGGACGTGGACGTCATCGAGCAGTCCGGCGGCGGCTGCGTGCGCGATCAGGTGGCGTCGTAGATAGGGGTGCGGGGCCTGGTCGGTCCCGAGCGGAATCAACTGCCCGAAGGCCCTGGTCAGTCTCCCGTGAACGGCGGCGACCTCGCTGGAGGAGAGCCTCTTCGGACGGCCGGATTCCGGGACGTCGAGCAGCGAGTGCGGCGCGTACCGAAGGGTTTCGCCGATGCGTTCGTGAATCGGGCGGTACACGGTCCGTCCGTCCTCGACCGCGGTGGTCAGATAGCCGTTGAGACGGCTTTTCATGACCTGCTGGATGACCGCGTCGGGGTCGGAAGCCGGGCTCGGCGACAGCGCACGCACGGCGGTCGGCCAGATGTCGGCCCAGGGCAGTCCCGCCCCCTGCCCGAACGCGGACGCCGTGAGTGCGGCGATCAGCTCTCCGGCCGGTGTGCCGTGGGAGAGCGCGACCTCGCCGAGGTCCTCGCGGAGGAGGGCCTCGGTGCCCTGCCGCAGGGTTCGGCGCCACTCGGAATCGTCGGGGTCCGGCAGGTCGCGCATCGCGCGCAGTTGTTCGGCGGCGATCCGGGCGTCCAGGAAGGACGGGGACACCTCCCGCGCCACTGCCTCGGCCAGCTCGTGGTGCCGGGCCGGGTCGGGCACCGGGTGGTCGTCGTGCTGGTCCGCACGCGGTGCTCGGAGCAGCGCGCGGACGTACGCGGCGACGTCCACGGCGGTGGTCTCGGCATCGTCCGTGCGGATCGGCGCGCAGGAGTGGGTGGCACGCATCAGCAGGCTGAGCAGGTCGGACGGGCCGACGGCGGAGGCCGGGGCCGGGGCAGAGGCCGGTGCATGGTCCGGGGCAGAGGCAAGGAGGCCGCCCGCGGCAGCCGGGGTGTTCTGCCGGGGGCTGCGGATACCGAGGAGCAGCCGGACGGCGGGCCGCTCGCCGGTCTCCGCCTTCATGCGCAGGTCGGCGAGGGGACGAAGGAGGTCGGTGATGACGCGCGTCGGGTTCCTGGCCTCGTCGATGCCGTCCACGACGATGGTCAATGCCTTCCCCCGCCGCTGCGCGGTGTCCTGTACGAGCGTGCGCAGGCGGGCCGGAGGGCCGGCGTCCCGCGTCGTCGCCGAACTCTCGGGCGTTGTGCCGGGGACACCGCCGAGCGCCGCGTACAGGGCCTGGGAGAGCTCGTCCGGGTCCGCGTTGCGGGCGAGTACGGCCGCGTCCACGGACCCCTGGCGTACGTCCAGTTCGTCGGGGATGGAGTCGAGGAGGGGGGCGTAGCGCGCGTCGGACCGGAACCGGGCGTCGCTGAGGGTCACCATGCGCGCGAGGAGGGCTGATTTGCCGGAGCCTGCCTCGCCGGTGACGACGAGTACGCCTTCCTCGCCCTCCAGGAACGCGAGCATCCGCTTGACCAGCGCGGCGCGGCCGGTGAAATACCAACCGGGTGCCCCGGCCACACCGGCGCCGGCGGCGGGCGGGATCCAATACGTGTCCAGCTCGGTGCGGGTCCAGCCGACCTGACCGAGGGACGCGTCGAGGACGGGTTCGACTCCGGCATGGCCGGGGTTGGGGAGGCAGGGGCTCGACAGTTGCTGTGCTCTCTGGACCGTGAGCGAGCGCGTCGGCCAGATGTGGTGGAGGTCGGCCATGGTGCGCGGGTCGAAGACCTTTTGGACGATCCCGTTCCACTCCTGCCAGCTCAGGTGCGGCTCGGCGTAGCCGTTGGCCTTGTCCGCGCAGTGGTCGTGAACGGCCCGCAGCAGGTTCGTGAACTGCCCCAGACGGGGCCTGCTCTCGTCGTCTCCGGAAACGATCACGACGAGTGAACCGAGCGCGTGGCGGTCCTTGCGAAGCGCCTTCACGCTGGTCGTCAGCTCTCCACCGAGCCGGCCGGAGAAGCAGGAGTCGACCATGACGAGCACGTGCGTGGCAGGGGAGTCCAGCACGGTCGTGATCAGTTCGGCGGTGGGGAAGGCGGTGCTGAGCGGCCGGTCCTCGTACGACGCGGGCAGGCGCAGGAAGTGCTGTGGGGAGTTGTCCGGGGCCAGGCCGTGGCCGGTGACGTAGACGACGAGGGCTTCATCATCGGCCAGATCGTGGAGCTCCTGGTCGAGGAGGAACTCGCGCAGGTCACGCAGGCTGTCGAGTCGCTTGGCCGGGACCGAGGTGAAGCGGCGACTGTCATCGAGGCCCGGACCGGCCCACCAGCCCTCCACGGTCGCGACTTGGGCGGTGATGCCCGCCCTGAACTCGCTCTGCTGCGCCGGGGTCCCGTCGTCGTACTCCGTGACCGCGATGACGAGGAGGCGGCGGGCGAACGTCCGCGGGGCGGGCTCTCGGGTCAACGCCGTCCGCCCGTCACCGCGTGAGCGACCGGCTCGGTACGGAGGTAGCGCACGGCGCTGTGGGGGTCGCCCATGCCGTTACCGACCCTGGCGTCGGTCAGGTGCGGTGCCGCGTGGGAGAGCCCGGCGCCGCCGGTGATGAGGTCGCCGGGGTCGTAGACGTTGATCCACGTGATGTGGTCGGGGAGGCGCAGGCGCTCGTCGTCCTTGATTCCCATGAGCCGCCGTACCGAGGGGATTCCCAGGGGGGAGCCGCAGGTGACGAAGGTGTCGGTGGCGGGCCCGGGAGTGCGCGTGGTACCGATCTCCTCCAGGCGGAAGAGGTCGTAGGCGATCACGCTGCCCAGGGAGTGGCCGATGACCACGGAGGTGGTGGCGCAGAAGTCGTCACGGATCAGTGCCCGGACCGCGGCGGCCAGGTCCGGCTCCGTCAGGTAGAGGTGGACCTCCCTCATCTTGCGTACGACGGACTGCCCGACCCCGCCCGGGTGGCGGTGGTCGTAGGCGATCAACAGCCGGGTGATGCGGGGTGAGCACAGCTTCGGCAGGCCCAGCGTGGCCAGCGGCTGTTCTTCGGCGAAGGCCAGGTCTTCGGGCCGGACCAGGTCACGGAGTGCCTCGGCCACGAACTCCTCTTCGCCCGGCGTCATCGGTGCGGACTCGCCGAACCGGTCGTCCGCCGGTCCCAGGCGGTCCGTGCCCGTGGCCAAGAGTGAGGTCCAGTGCGGCACCTGGAGGGTGAAGGCATCGTCGGGCCGGTCCGTGAACTCCTTGATGCCCCGTCGGAGCGCCTTGCCCCAGTCCTCGGTCAATTGCCGCCCCGAGGTCTTGGACTGTCGAATCCCGTGCACCCCGACGATCTGTGCTGCCTGCACGCGCTTCCCCACCCTGCCTGGCCGTTCCTGCCCGCGATCGCCGGTACGCGGTCGAGGCCGCCCCGGCTGAACAACGATTGTGCTCCATCCGGATGACCGCCGCGGGTCGGTCGGCCGGTCAGGTCCGATGGGGTGCTGCCAGGTTGTGGCTCCGTGGGGCTGTCGACCTGTGGATCGCGTACTCGAAGACCGCCAAGTCGGCGGAGGACGGGCGGACCGTGGATGACGAAGCGGCCGCCGAAGGGGTCGAGGGTCGCCTGGATGCGCTCCAGGTAGTCGAGGACGTCGGGGTGACTCCGGCGGCTGCGGAGATGGGCGAAGCCGTAAGCGTGCTCGGCGCGCAGGAACACCTGCATGGCCCGCTCCAGGTCACCGCGGTCCCGGAAGGCCACGCCCAGCGCCGTGATCGGGAACGTCGTGTCCTGCGCGAGGATCACCGGCGCCCAGCGCTCGACACCCACCGCATCACCGCGCCCGAACGCCTGCTCGACGAGGCCCGGCCCGGCTCTTGGCGCACTCGCTCGGTCCCTCATCCTGGGCGGCCGAATCAGTCACCGGCGACCGTCGGACGGCGCGACGCGGGGGGGCTGCGACGGCGCCGGGTCCGCCAGGCGGCACAGTCGCTCGGTCGTGCCGAGTTTGCCGGTCAGCCGGATCACCCTGCCGAGGCCTCGTGGCATGACCCTGACGCGCATGGTCACCTTCGCATCGACGGGGACGCCCGCGGGAGCGTCGACGAGCAGCCGCAGTTCCTCGTTGACATGGAGGAACGCCTGGTCCGACGCCCTGAAGTCCCAGTAGGCGGTGGTGAAGCCGATGCCTGACGAGGTGATCCGGGGGCAGTAGACGGTCCGTCGCCGGGTGATCTGGGGCGCCAGCTCCGCGCCGATGAGTGAACTCGCCATCTGGAAGGTGAGCCCCGCGCCCAGGGTCGTCTCGATCTCGACCGGGTGTTCCCCCTCGACGAGGCCCGGTGCCATGTCCGCGACGACGGCTCCCTGCGAGGCCGAGAGGTCGACGACCAGTCGGGACCAGCGCACATCCGATTCGGGGTGCGTCTGGATCACGCAGATCAGGGGCACGTCGTAGCCGCTGCGGCCCGGGGGAGCGGCCTCCACCCGGCGGACCGGGCCACGGGCCAGCCCGATCCGGGTCTCGCGGCGCAACAGCGTGATCGTGGATTCGTCGAGCGGTTCCAACTGCCGGTCCGGCTCGTGCTCCGCCACCTCCGGCTCGACCAGATCGAGGAGCTCGTAGCCGTGGGGGAGTTCCGTGTGCGTCTGCATGTCAGTCTCCGTCTCGGGGCGTGCTACGGGCCGGGGCTCGCCAGTCGCCCAGGAGGCAGAAGGCTGCCCACCGGTCCATCCGGCCGCCGCCCGGGCGGTCTCGTGCGGCGAGCATGGCCACCCGCAGGGCGTGCGCGGGGGCTTCACCGGCCAGGGTCAGATCGTGGAAGTCGCCCATGATGGCGGCGGTGGTGGAGTCGGGTATCCGCCACAGGCTCATCACCAGCGAGCGCACTCCGGCGAAGAGGAGCGACCGGCTCAGGCCGAGGGTCTCGTCCGTCCTGCTGGTGCGGCCCACGCCCGTCTCGCAGGCCGACAGGACGGCGAGACGGACACCGTGCCAGTCCTGCTGCAGGATGTCGCGGGCCGTCAGGACTCCTCCGGCCAGAACGAGTCCGGAGGAGAGGGGATCCGCGGCGTCGAAGCGGGCGTGGCAGGCGGCGTGGAAGACGGAGGCGTGCGGTACGCGGCGCAGGACCTCCTCCCGCGTGGCCGCCGGGCCCAGCAGCGGGACCGTACCCAGCTGGCTTCCCAGAGCGGTCGCCTCCGCACGGGCGTACGGCAGGTCCAGGCCGGGATCGCCCAGGATGACGGCGCCGGTGCCGGTCGCGGGGGAGCGGTGGTTGAGGGTACGCAGCAGGGACACGGTGGGCAGGTAGCCGACGGGGTTGCGGTCCAGAAGGGAGGGGAACCCCGCCACCGACAGGGCGTGGAAGGGGACGTGGTGCAGGGCCCCGGTGGGACAGATCAGGATGGTCTGTCCGGGCCTGGTCACCGCGGCGAGCGGGGCGACGAGCGGACCCAGGACGTGCTGGAACAGGCCCGGCATGTCTTCGGCCATCTCGCGCACCTGTCCGGTACTGCCGAAATGGTCCTCGATGAAGCGCAGTGTCCGCGGACCGTCGGTGTCCACGGCGGCCACCTGGAGTCCGTTCTCCCCGCTGAGCGTGAAGAGGACGATCTGGCCGTCGTCCAGGATCGCGTACGACGCCACGACGACGGACTCCCCGGCCAGCTCAGCGATCACGTCGGCGGGGGGCAGTACCTCGGACTGCCGGATCGCGGCGTACTCGGCGGCCTGCGGACCGCAAGCCGTCATGTGGTTCCAGAGGGTGGCGAGTTCGGCCGTCAGCGTGTGATGGCGTGTCCAGTCCACCCCCGCGTGGCTCTCGACTTCGGTGCGTGCGCGCAGCAGCTCCCGCTCACGGTCGAGCAGCGGCCGCGGGACTCCGGCGGGCGCTCGGAGGCGAGCGGTGCTCATCGCGTCGAGGAGGGTCCGGGACCGCTTCCGCTCGGACGCGGTGTACGCGGCGACGAGATGCGGATCGGCCTCCTCCTCCGCATCGTTCGCCAGCTCGAGGCGGAACCGGGTGAGCAGTTCGAAGACGGCGGCCCGTTCGTCCTGGATCCGCATGCGCAGATCCGGATCGGGCTGTGCCGCGCGTACCAATTCCGCGAGGCCCGCGCCCAGTTCCAGGGCCTCCGTCGCGGTGTGGAGGTCACCGGCCCGCCATGCGGAGTGGGCCATCGGCATGACGACGCTCCAGGCTCGTTCGGGTGCGATGACGCGGCGCCCCGTGGGAGAGGTGGGCTCATGGCGGGGGGCCCAGAAGAGCCGGTCCCCGATGGTTCCGGGGACCGAGGAGAGGACCAGCACCTGTTCGTAGGCCAGGACGGCGGAGCCGAGGTGGGGCCAGCGTTCGAGTGCCTCGGCGGTGACGATCCAGTCCCGAGCCAGACGGCCTGCGTTGCCCGCGTTCAGTTCACGTGCCGTGGCGAGATGGTGCAGGGCCCGGCGAGGCAGGTCGAGCCGGGTGAGAAGGATGCCGAAGGCGTGGTGCACCGTGGCCAGGGCGACCATGACCGGGCCGCGGGCCGCTTCGCTCTCTGCGAGTCGCTCCGCGGCGTAGAGGCACTGCAGCGCGCGCTCCGGGTCACTGTTCTCCAGATACGCCTCGAGTCCGTGGGTGACGAGCTGCACCAGGCGCTGATGGTCGGTGACCGGGCTGCCGTCCTCGCGCTCGCGGCGCAGCCGGGTGTAGTGCTCCGCCCCTGCGCCATCGCCGCTGCGGCGGGCCGCGTCGGCCAGGGTTTCGTACTCGGCAGCTCGTCGCGGGCGCTCGCTGAAGTGGTCGTCTCCGGTCCTCTGCGCCCTGCCCGACCGGATGCGCTCGTCCTCGTCGACATCGGACCAGTGCTCTGCCGCCCTGAGGAGGTCGTACGCCTCGCTGTGGCGTCCCAGCTCCATATTGACCGAGGCGAGCTGCCTCAGACTGTCGGCCATGAGGCGTGCCTTGCCCATGTCCTCGGGATCGCCCGCGGGCCAGGGGCCGTCGAGTGTCTGAACGATCTGTACGCTCCGGCGGGCGAGCAGCAGTGCCCGCTCGGGGTCGGTGCCCCTGGCCGACCATTGGTAGACGAGGAGCCTGAGCGCCCGCAGCGCGCGGGACCAGTGTTCGGGCGCCTCGTCCGCGAGCCAGCGCGCGAAGTCCTCATCGGTGGGGAGACAGTCGAGCAGGGAGCCCAGAGCCGGCTGGGACTGTCTCAAGCCGGCCTCCAGTTGGGCGGGCAGGCCGCCTTCGATGCCCGGTCCGGCGGCGAAGGCCGCGTGGGGGATGCCGGGGCGCGGGCTGAAGGTCTGCGGGGTCCCTTCGCCCGCCTCGGGTTCTCCGTCGGTCTCGCCGTCGGCCGCGTCCTCGGGTCTCGGCGGTGGGGGCAATGCGCCGAGGGCTGTTCTGGCACCGCCGTAGTTCGGGTCGAGGCTGAGGGCGCGTTCGTAGCAGGCGCGTGCCCGTTCCGTCGCGTCCTGTTCCGCGTGATAGGTGTCGCCCAGGAAACGCCAGGCCATGGGGCTCTCTTGCACGGCCAGGGACTCCTGGAAGTACACCCGTGCCAGGCCCATGTGCCGCAGTGCGTAGTAGGCGTCGCCCAGCATGAGGAGGGTTCCGGCGCTCTCGGGGTTGACCTCCAGGGCTTGCCGGTAGCAGACGGCGGCCTCGACGTACTCGCGCCGTTGGAAGTGCCGCTCTCCCCGCTGGATGTGCGGCGCGGCCTCCCTGTGAGCCCGGGTGGTCAAGGGCACCCCGAGCAGGCGGGCCACGTCGGCCGCCAGGAGCGGATCCTGCTCGGCCAGGTCGAGCAACCGCTGGGGACCGTCGGGAAGCCCGGCTATGTAGGCTGCAAAGATCTGCGGAGTCGCCTCCCCCGGAGGGATTGTGTCGATGTCCGACGAGACGGTCAGCCGTCCGTCTTCGAAGTGGGCGAACGCCGGCTGGGGCGTGGGGGCAGCGACTCCCACGGTCGGCAACATGCCTCGAATGCCGGTGCCGGTGCCGGTGAGGCGGGTGTACTCGCTCTCCCACGCCTCGGATTCCGGGGAATCCTCGTGCACGAGCAGTATGACCAGCTCGCGCAGGACTTCCTCCTCCCCTGGAGCGGGAGGATCCGAGAGACGTGACCGCAGAAGGGCGACGGCCTCGTCCACGCGGCCCGAGCCGACAAGGACGTCCGAGAGGAATATCAGGGCGTGCTGATCCCCGGGGTCATCGGCGACCAGCCACTCAAGTACCGCGATGGCACGGTCCGCGTTCCCGTCGTCGCAGAAGTAGCGCGCGAGTCGTTTCTGCAAGGGCGAGTCCGTACGGACCGGGAGAAGCAGTCGGTCTCCCAGTACCGCCCACGTGACGGCCCAGTCGGCGTCCCCGTCCTCGAGACCCCGCCGCATCTCGCCGGCCCAGGCCTGGATCAGCTCCACCAGGGCGCCGGGAGGATTCCCCTCCAACCACGAACCGGCCAGCGCCAGGACGGCATCCGCGTCACCGAGCCGTGACGCCTCCTCCACCACGCCGAAGGCCTCGTACCGGATGAGGAACGCCTGCCGCAGCCGCCGCTCGTGCGGTGGGCGCAGGCAGGGTTCCAGCGTGTCGAAGACCGGCCTGGTCACCTCGCCGATCACCGCGCGCTCGGCACGGTGAGCCTCGCTTCCGCAGGCCACCACGCCCAGCGAAGCCAGCGTCAGGGCGATCCAGTCCTCCGCCTCCTCGCACTGGGCCTGGGCGAGGGTGAACATCCGGTGGGCCTCGGGCCGGTTCCCCGCGGCATCGGCTTCGACGGCCCGCAGCAACTGCGCCTGGCCCGTGAGCATCTCCTTCGCACGGCGGGCCTCGTCCCACTCGGCTTCCGCACCGACGACCATGACGCCGGCGGTGGCATCCAGCAAGGCAGCGACCAGGTTCGCGTCGGACCGGGTGTTCCATGGATCGTCACGCGTCGCACCGAAAGCGAACGCGCTGACCATCAGCTCGCGGCGCTCCTCGGGCGCGAGGGCGCTCAGGGCATCCCGGCGTTCTCGCGGCGCCAGGAGCGACAGCCGGCGGAGATCTCGTTCGACCGCTACGAGATCCCTGTCCCCGTGCTCGTCCCCGTCCCCGTGCTCGTCCCCGTGCTCGTCGAGCCGGTCGTACATGACGCGCGCCAGAACCTTCAGCATGGTGTGACCAAGCACGACTCCCCCTGTGTTCTCCCCAAGAACCCACAGCCGTCCGAACTCACAGACGAACGGGCGACGCGCGTAGTTCCCCGCGGAATCCGGAGGTCGCGAAGGTGAACTTCAGGCTCAGGCCGGGACCTGGCCATCGGCGGCCCCGGGGTGCGCCGACTCCGCACGCTTCCTTCCCGCGAGCGCCTCAGGATGGAGGGCGTCGAGCGCGAGCGCCCGGTCGAAGTCTTCGAGGGCGGCCGTGAACCTGCCCATCAGGAGGTAGGTCTCGCCCCGGTGGACCGACGCCTCGGGGCTTCGGGGAGCGATCGCCATCGCGCGGTCATGGTCGGCAAGCGCCTCCTCGAAGAGACCTTGACGCCGGTACGCGGTCCCACGAGAGCTGTACGCGTTGGCGCAGTTCGGGTCGATCTTCAGCGCCTCTTCCAGGTCGGCGAGCGCGTCGTCGAGGCATCCGCACTGCAGGAAGACGGACGCCCGGATGCAGAGGACGAGGACGCGCAGTTCGGGGGTGCCGCGGTCCAGCACCTGATCGACGTCCGAGAGGGCGTCCTCGAAGCGTCCCAGGCGGGCATGGACCTCGGCACGGATGACCAGCGCGGGGAGAAAGGAGGTGATGGCCGTCATCAGGTCGAAATCGGCGAGTGCCTCGTGATAGCGGTGCGTCCGGGCACGGAGGTAGGCGCGCAGGAAGAGAGCCCCGTGATACCCCGGCTTGAGAGCCAGGGCCCGGTCGAAGTCGAGCAGAGCCTCGTCGAAGCGTCTGAGGTTCATGTGGGCCGCTCCCCGCTTCATCAGGGTGTGGAAATCCTCCGGGGCCGCCTCGATGACGCGGGTGAAGTCGTCGAGCGCCTCGAGGAAGCGGTGCGAGCGACTGTTCGCATCACCACGGCGGGCGAGTATCGAGAGGTCTTCGGGCGCGAGGGCGCATGCGCGAGTGAAGTCGGCCAGCGCCGCGGGCAGCCGTTTCAGGGCGAGGTGGGTGTCGCCGCGGCGGGCGAGGACGAAGGCGTTGGCGGGCCGCAACCCGTGTGCCCGGTCGAGGTCGGCCAGTGCTTCCTCGTGCCGGTCGGTCCGGTTGAGGACGCCGGCCCGGTGAAAGAGCGCGGTCGCGGAGTCCGGTTCGACCCGCAGGGCGTGGTTGAGATCCACGAGCGCTTGGTCGTACTGCCTGCCCTCGCTGTACCTCAGGCCACGGCCGGTGAGAGCGACGACATCGTCGGGGTCGATCTGCAGTGCCCGGCTGAAATTCTGCACCACCTCGTCCATTCCCAAGAGCCCGACCAACGTGAGTGGGTCCTCGTCGAGCTCTTCCCGGATCGGTGGTACGTCGTCGCTCCGTTCGGTTCGTCCGATCCGTCCGATCCGTCCGGGGGCGTCCTCGCCGACTTCCCTGGTGATGCGGTCGACGGTGTCGCCGTCGGTGTCGCTGACGGTGGCCACCCGGACCAGCACCGCATCGATGTCGTCGGCCTGCAGGTCCACCGAGGACGACTCCGGCCCGAGCAGGGGGGACGCGGCCAGGGACCGGTCGAGCGGGAAGCCGTTCAGGGGAGGACCGTTCCCGCATAGCCGGTCGAGCTCGTGGTTGAGTGCGACGATCTGCTTCTGCAGGCGGGTGGCGAGCTCCTCGGCCCGCAACCGCCTCGCTTCGGCCCGGGCCAGCTCGGAGTCGGCCGTGGCCTGTTGGGCCTGCGTCCGCGCGAGCCTGGCTTCCAGCTCCGCCTGGACCTCCCTGCCCGCGGTCTCCGGAAGCCGGTCCCGTTCCTGGCCGAGCAGGTCGCCCCGCGCCTCCAGCCACTGGATGATGCCCAGCAACATCCAGCAGAGCCGTGCGTAGTTGTCGGCGGCCTGGCGCAGCTGGGCCTGCTGTTCCATGGCGTGGGTGAGCCGGTCGTACGTATCGATGTGCTGCGCCATGGCCGTGACGAGTTCTACGGACCCGGGCGCTCCCGTCCCGGGCAGACCGGTCCTCGCGGTGGCGCGGGGCGGGTGCTCGGCCTGGTCCAGCAGCGCGGCCGCCTCGCTCTGGCGACGTTCGCGCAACGGCGGGTCGACCGTCGGGACGGGCCGCGCGATTGTCCGGTCCATTTGGGACAACCGCTGCTCTGTCCGGAATCTACCTGCGCTGTCCGGTCCAGAGGGTCCGAACAGCGCAACTCCCCTGCACCGTCTGCCTTCGACCCGTACCGCACCGCGGTCCCGACCCGAAGGACAGAACCCGTGACAGACCTCCTCGCCATCGCCGCCGACACCCTTTCCCTGATCGGCTCGGCCCTCGCCATCACCCTTGAGATCCGCCGCGCCCGCCGCCGGGCCGAGAACGGTCAGGACGACAACGGGGGGAGCCGGGCGGCCTGAGGATCTGGCGGCCTCGTCGAGAGCCGGGCACACCAATGGTCAGCGGGCCGCCATCCCCTCAGGTGCGGGGAGCAGTTTTACCAATCTCCCGCTCCACCAACCGATTCCCAGTCCCGACGACTGCAGGACCACACCCGGCATGCAGACGCTCCAGCCCCAGGGCAACCGTCTGCCACACCGCAGCGGTCCCACCACCCCGGCCAGAGCGAGAGAACCGTAGCGGTCACCCCCCAGCCAGAGCGAGAGGGGCCGTCGGCGCAGTAGTGCCCCGCGTCACAAGCACCTGCCTACCTCGGCCCGATGTGCGGGACACCCCAGGTGAAGCGGTGCTCGGTGGATCATGGCAGGAGCTGCCGCAGCTTCGGCTCCGCGTACGCCACCGTGACCGACTCGGCACTCACACACGGCCCGAGCCACGTAGCTCCCACCATTGCGTTTCCACCGCGTCAAGTTCCGCGTTGCCCACTGCCACCTTGGTCCGCAGCCTCCGGACGAAACTGAGACGCATCGCGCTACGGCAGACACCCAGCGAAACAGCCGAAGATTATCCCAGTCCCCGCGGCGCTGTACGTGCCGTACCGGCAAGATCGTCCGCCTCGGCCCGCATTGTCAGTGCCTGGCCCTACGTTCTGCCGCATGACATTGTTCGACAGCTTCAACGGTGAACTGCTCGATCAACTCGTCGGCACGGCCGAGGAGTTCTACGCGAAGCACGGATACTCGCGCGACGAGTACTGGGCCCGGATCGTGCAGGCACGCAAGGATCGCGAAGCGGTGATGAAGATCGCTCCAGTGAGGAGGCTCAGAGAGGTCTTCCCCAACGAAGCGAAGGACTTGTCTCCGTGGGTGGCCGCGAACCTCGACAGGGTCGGCACGGCTGCCGACATGCCTCCTGGGGCCCTTCGGCTGGTCAGGACCGAGCACCCCCTGAAGCGTCGGAATCGCATCGACGTGCTGGCTCGGATCAAGGTCGGGGCCCGGGATCGACGAGTAGTCATCGAGAATCAGCTCAATCCATCCGACCACGAGCACCTCGGGAAGCTTCTCACCTACGCGATCGAAGTCGAGGCGTACGCCGCGATCTGGATCGCTCCCAGCTTCACGGACGAGCACCTGGACGCGCTCGATGAGCTCACTCGTCGCATGAACTGCAAGTTCAAGGCGCTCCGGATCGAAGCACGCGCCCTCGACGAGGGCGACTACCGCAAGGACTTGATCCCCGCGCGCGGGGAAGCGTACTGACCGGCACCGACTCGGCGTCTGCGAGGTGGCGCGCCTTGTCGCCGGCGGATGGCTGATCACCGGATACGGGTGCGTGTCCGGCCCACACCCGGGCCTCGCCCCCGGAGCACCCCACCTAGCCCCCTTGCTCAACGCCCGGGCCGCGGTTGCCGTTCCGGGGAGCTCTCCGGGGTCCGTGTCAGGGCGGGGTCATGAGACGAGATCGTGAGTAACGGAGCAGACCCGTCCGGCCGCGCCTGTTACTGCCTGGAGTACGCGCCACGTGGATACCGCGGCGCGCAGCGCGGGGGCCACCCGCCGGATCCGTGGGCTCAGACGACCGGGTCCTCGAGCAGCCGTCAGCAAGGCCGCGGCCGTGGTTGCCGACCCGCCCGTGCAGTTCTCACCTGACTCCTTCCAGCCACCGGACGGAAAGGCGAGGGAGGCCGTCCCGTCACGGTCGTCGCGAACGGCATCGCCCGGGGCTGATGAGCGCGGGCTTGGCTCGCCCGGCGGAAAGTGAGCTGCCTTCAGCCGGATTGGCCTCGTACACCGCTTGTCGCGAGGCGGCGCGGGCCCGGATCATCGGTGGATGGCGATGGGGGAAGCGATTCTCGCGACGATCAGCGGGCTGGGCGGGGCCGGATTCGGTGTCGCAGGAGCACTGTGGGTTCAACGGGCCAAGCGACGTGACGACGCGGCTGCCGCAGCCGTCGCTGCTGACCGGGCCGAGCGAGTGCTTCTGCTGGAGATCGTGGCAACGGCCCGGGTCGCGGTACGGGCATGGTGGACCAACGCGCAGCGGATCCTGGCTGACCTGGAAGCGGGGCGCGCCGTGAATGCCCAGCAGTACGAAGAGGAGGTGCGGGTTGAGCTGAAGGAGTTCACGACGGCGCTCTACCGGCTCTCCGGACGAGGGCAGCCCGACGACGCCACGCTCGGCCCGTATCAGCGCCCGCTCGCCGACGTGCTCACGGAATCCGCTCGGCACATCGTCGACGCCGCCCACCGCCATGCGGAGGGAGCCGTTGGCTCTGAGGAAGTAGCCGCACTGGCGACGGCGGGACGCGAGACCCACCGCAAGATCGCTGCCCACCTTGTGATGAACACGGTGTTTCTCACTGGACGGCCGGGCTCGCAAGCCTATGCCTATCCATTCGAGAACCCGACCGACGCCTATCCACACCTGAACCGGACTACGCCCATGCGGTGAAGCCCCTACACGGTCCGGGACGCCACCGCGCATCGGGCCATTGCTCAGGAGCAGCAAAGGTGGTGCGGTCGTCGCCGCGTGCGATGCCGAAGCGTCGATGCCGAGTTCGTGGCGAGAAGCAGACCCTTCCCTCCGGCCGGCTTCCTCGCCCTCCGGATCATCCCCACGCGTGCGGGGAGCAGGCCGAGCGATGGGGCTTGCTTCGGGAACGCCCACCCTGTCGACACGCAGCGCAGCCGGGCATCGGACCGCCCGGGCCCCGTGCCGTACGGTCTGGTGTCGCAGGTGCCGCGGCCGCCCATCGCCTCGACGGCCGACGGGTCTCACGGACCCGTCGGTGCCGCCGTCACGGCCGCGAGAGCTGGACCCGTACCGGGGATCAGGCCGCGACGAGTTCCTGTTCGCGCTCCGGCGTCGTGACCTTGGGCTTCTTGTTCGGGAGCGAGAGGCGGAAGACCTTGTGCCAGGCGGAGTACACCTGCTTGGGCAGCGGCCCGGTGACGTACTGGAGCTCGTACTTCTCGAACAGGGCGCGCACCTTCACCGCGACCTCGGCGTACCGGTTGCTCGGCAGGTCCGGGAACAGGTGGTGCTCGATCTGGTGCGACAGGTTGCCGGTCATGAAGTGCATGGCCTTGCTGCCGCTGATGTTCGCCGAGCCCATCATCTGGCGCAGGTACCACTGGCCGCGGGTCTCCCCGTTGATCGACCGGCGCTCGAAGACCTGGACGCCCTCGGGGAAGTGCCCGCACATGATGACCGAGTGGGTCCAGATGTTGCGGACCAGGTTCGCGGTGAAGGTGGCGGCGAGCGTGGGGAGGAACGACGGGCCCGACAGCAGCGGGTGGATCACGTAGTCCTTGAGCACCTGCTTGCGGATCTTGCGACCCACGGCCCTGGCCCGCGCGCGGAACTCCGGGTTCTTGCGGCGGCGCTTGCTCAGGTTCCTGCCGAGTTCCAGGTCGTAGGCGGCGATGCCGTACTCGAAGAAACAGGCGTTGAGGAAGTTCCACAGCGGCTGGCCGAGGTGGAACGGGTGCCACTTCTGGTCCTCGTCGACGCGCATGATGCCGTAGCCGAGGTCGTTGTCCTTGCCGATCACGTTGGTGTAGGTGTGGTGCAGCTCGTTGTGCGAGTGCTTCCACTGCTCGGCCGGCGAGACGTGGTCCCAGTCCCAGGTGGTGGAGTGGATCTTCGGGTCGCGCATCCAGTCCCACTGGCCGTGCAGGACGTTGTGGCCGATCTCCATGTTCTCCATGATCTTCGCCACGGACAGACCGGCGGTGCCGATCAGCCACGCGGGCGGGAAGAGCGAGAACAGCAGGACACCCCGGCTGGCCAGTTCGAGCTTGCGCTGCGCCGAGATGACCTTGCGGATGTAGGCGGCGTCCTTCGCACCACGGCTGGCGATCACCTCGTCGCGGATCGCGTCCAGCTCGCGACCGAGCTCCTCGATCTGCTCCGCGGTCAGGTGGGCGGTGGGGTCGATGGCGGTCAAGGTGCTCCTACCGTTCGATGTCGCAAGGGCCCGCGGCGGCGGACACGCAGGTCTGGATGAGGACGCCCGGTCCGGCCTCGGTGATCTCGCCGGTGCGCAGGTCGCGGACGGCGCCCGCCGTGAGCGGTATGACGCAGCCGAAGCAGATGCCCATGCGGCACCCGGACGGCATGAGCACCCCGGCCTCCTCGCCGACGTCCAGCAACGGCGTGGCGCCGTCCGCGTCGACGGTCGTGCCGGTGGTGGCGAAGGTGACCGCGCCGCCGTCGGCGCCGTCCCCGGTGACGACGACGGCGGGGCGGAAGCGTTCGGTGTGCAGGCGCTCCGGAACCCCGTGCGCGCCCCAGTGCTCCTCGGCGGCGTCGAGGAGGCCCGCGGGCCCGCAGGCCCAGGTCTCGCGCTCGGCCCAGTCGGGCACCAGTTCGGCGAGACGGGCGATGTCGAGCACACCGTCCGTGTCCGTGTGCACCTCGGTGAGCCGCAGCTTCTTGTCCGCGACCAGGTCGTGCAGGTCGCCGCGGAAGATCACGTCCTGCGGCCGCGGCGCGGAATGGACCAGGACGACGTCGTCGAACTCCGTGTCGCGCAGCATGCCCATCACCGGCGTGATGCCGCTGCCGGCCGTCAGGTAGAGCACCTTGGCGGGCTTGGCCCGCGGCAGCACGAAGTCACCCGTCGCCTGGTCGAGCTGGATCAGCGTGCCCGGCCGCGCCTGGCGGACCAGGTGGTTGCTGACCTTGCCGTCCGGTATCGCCTTCACGGTGATCGTGATCCGACCGTCGCCGCGGTCCGTCGGCGAGGTGACCGAGTAGGCGCGCCACAGGCGCACCCCGTCGACGTCGACCCCGATCCGCACGTACTGGCCGGCCGTATGGCCGCGCCAGCCCTGTCCCGGCTTGATCACGATGGTCGCGGCATCGCCCGTCTCGGGCTGCACGGCCTCGATGCGCCCCCGCAGGTCGGCGCCCGCACGCAGCGGGCTGACCAGGTCGAGGTAGTCCGACGGCAGCAGCGGCGTCGTGACCATCTCCAGCAGTTTCCACGCCCTACTGCGGAGGGCTGCACTCGTCATGGCCCCAGCTTGGTGTGCTTGAGGGGGTAAAGTCCTGTCCGTAGGACGTGAATCTGATCGGTCGAATTGTTCGCAGGGAACAAAAACGTGAGCCATGCAATCCGGAGGGCCAGCGAGCTGGTCCTGGACGAGGCGACGGTCGCCGCGATTCGGGCCGCGCTGAGGACCACCGCCGACGAGGTGGTCCAGGCGATCATCGACGAGGTTCCGCCCTATGCCAACGCCCTTTCCGGCCGCATGGGCGCCACCATCCGCCGGGCCGTCCGCACCGCCCTGGGCCTCTACCTGGACCTCGCGAGCGGGAACGCCACGGGCGGCGACGCCGGGGAGGCGGCCTACGAGCTGGGGCGCGGCGAGGTCCGCGACGGCCGTTCGATGGACGCCCTGCTCAGCGCCTACCGGGTCGGCGCCCGCGTGGCCTGGCGGGGGCTGGCCGCAGGTGCCGTACCCGCGGGTCTGCCCGCCGCCGAGGTCGCGAAGTTCGCCGAGCTGACCTTCGCCTACATCGACGAGCTCTCCGCCGCGAGCGCCGCGGGCCACGCCGACGAACTGGCCGCCCGGGGCCGTGCCCACGAGCGCCACCTGGAAGAACTGGCCCGCGACCTCCTCGCCGGCGCGAGCCCGGACGCGCTCCTCGCGGCCGCCGGGCGGGCCGGGTGGCAGCCGCCGGTCTCGCTGACCGCGGTCCTGCTGCCGGCCGCCCAGGCCCGGCCCGCCTACCGCTCGCTCGACCCGGGCACCCTCGTCCTCGACGACCTGCCGGACGCCTCCGGCGTGCTGCTCGTCCCCGATGCCGACCGGCCGCGCCTGCTGCGGCAGCTGCTGGACCGCACCGCCGTGGTCGGCCCGGCCCGGCCGTGGACGCGCGCGTCCGCCTCGTACGCACGGGCCGTCCGCGCGCGCTCGCTCTCCCCCGACATCCGCGACACCGAGGACCACCTGCCCGAGCTGGTGCTGAGCGCCGACGCGGACGCCTTCGCGGACCTGCGCGCCCGGGCCCTGGCACCGCTGCGGACCTTGTCCGCCGCGACCGCGCGGCGGCTGGAGGAGACGTTGCGGGCGTGGCTGCTGTACCAGGGCAGGCGGGACGAGGTGGCGGCGGCGCTGTTCGTCCACCCCCAGACGGTCCGCTACCGGATGTCACAGCTGCGGGAGCTGTTCCCGGACCTCGGGTCGCCGCACCGGGTCCTCGAACTGACGCTGGCGGTCGGAGTCCGGGTCGGCTGAGGCGTACGTCCATCGTCCGCGCCCGTGTCGGCGCCTCCATCCGCGTCCGTGTTCACGCCCGCGTCCGTATCCGCGGTCCCCGACCAGTCCAGTCCAGTCCAGGAATCGTGCCTCGTTCTCGGCGTCACGTCCCCCTCCCGGATACGCCGGCGGACCACCCCCGCGTCGGCGGGGAGCACAAAGCGGCCCTGAACCGCCGACGAATGCAGTCGCCGCAGGTCAAGGAGTTCGTGCAGGGCGGACCGGAGCACGTCGAAGCGGGTGGTGGCAGCGCAGCCGTCGAGTGCAGCGTGACGGCGTGCGAAGCGGGCAACTCAACCAGAACGACAAGAGAGAACGGGATCGGCCCACCCACCAAGCCGATGACATACCCCGAACCGCGGAAGAAGCCACCACCGCTTGCGGGCTGTTTCCTCGGCAGCAGCTGACCACTGAGGGCTCGAGATTTTTGCCGGAATTTCCGGGAGAGGATGGGCAAGCTGGTGAACAGTACGCTGCGCCGCGCCGCTGTCGTGGCCCTCGGTGAGCTCGGGCGGAGCAACGACTCCGGGGACCGGGCCGACGCCGGTCGCGCTCTGGCAGGCTTCGCCGAGATGGAGGAGGCTGTATATCCACTGCTGGAGCTGGTGCTCGACCGCGAAGACACCCTCGTCACACGGGCGACCGCGGAAGCTTTGCTCCGACGCCAGGACAGGGCCGGGCTCCTGATCGTCGCGTCGGCACTGGCAGTCGCCGACGCGAACCACGGCGACTGGATCCACACGGCGATCCGCGACTCATTCGCCATATACGCCGGCGACCGCGACGCCGCGATGCGGCTCTGCGAGGAGCTGACGCAGCATCCCGACGAACGCGTCTCCCTGGGCGCTCGCGAGCTGAACGAAAGCCTGACCGGGATCCGCTGCGTGCTTCATCCCGAATAGGGCAGGGGCCACCAGGTGCCGAGCGTCCCCTGCACGCGCCTCGGCGCTTTCGCCCCTGCAGAGGGCTGCGCCCGAGTCACGCCGCAGCCCGCAGCCCGCACAGCCACCAGGGGGAGCTCGGACCGCTGCCCAGCGCTGGGTGAGCGACCTGGAACAGCGCCTCCACGGCAGCGCCCATGACATTACCAATTGGCAAATGACCACGCCGACGGAAAATCGACGGGTTGAGGAGGACCGTACCCTGACGTTGCGTCGGCTGGGTTCCGGCCATAAGGTCCGGCCAACATTGCACGCGGAAAGCCGCGCATGTGAGGATTCGGCCGGTGAATTCCGGCGTACGGCCGCACTCGTGCCGCTCGACACGTCCGGCAGCCTGTGGACCGCGGACCAGGACGGGGTGCGGTGGATCTGCGCGTTCTCCGACGAGGAGACGCCGGGCGCCTTCGCGCGGGCACAGGGGGATGCCGACCGGGATGCGGTCGCCGTCGGCCTCGCGGGATCCCGATGAGCGGGAACGGGGAGCGGGGGAAGAAGTCCGAGATGGGCGAATTGACGACAGAAGACACATCGGCGTTCCACATCGCCCCGTGGATGCATGTCACCACAGGCGGTGGCGCCCCCCTCGATCAACTCCTGCCCACATCGGGCCGAGTCCATGTGGCACGCCTGAGCGGCAAGGACATGGTCGACGAGGTGTCCACATTCCAACAGTTTTCCGAATCGCTGAAGTTCCCGGAATACTTCGGATGGAATTGGGACGCCTTTTACGATTGCCTTCGCGATCTCGAGTGGCTTTCTTCGGACTACTGCATCGTGATCGTCGAATCCGCCGATGAAGTTCTCGCCGATGACGATGACGCGCGCGAGGAGTTCTTCAGCGCTCTATGGCGAGCCGGTAAGCAGCGGTCGTATACCAAACGACCCGAAGGTGTAACCCTCAGCACGATCTCCATCGTCCTGTCCTGCAGCGAGAAGTCATCTGCGACCTTCGCGGGACAGCTCGGAGAGCGCTTCAAGAATCGCTGACCTCCTCCGAGCCGATGCCTTGCGCGAGCTGATCGCCACCAGGGTGGATCGTTTCGGTGCGGCCGACGGCGACAGACATCTCGCCAAGATTGACTGCCCCTGCCGTCGTACCGCGGCGCCGCCAGACGCCGTACCGCCCGTGGACCGCGAGTGGGATGTCGGTGCAATCCGTGGGGCGCTGTGCGCGTCTGCGGTACCGGGGGCTGGCGGGACGCGGGATAGTCCGGTTCATGGTCATGTCCTCCTTCAGCAGCGCGGCGCCCTCGACGGCCGAGGTGCTCCGCGCCCGGTACGCCGACCGCTTGCCCGCCTCGCTGGAGGAACTCGAAGGCCCCCGCCACGGCATGGTCGACCTGCCCCTGCACGTCGCCTGGTCCGGGCTGCGCTCCTACGACCTGGACCGCCCGCGGCTGCGCATGGGGCTCTACCGCACCGTCCTGGCCGAAGGCCGGCGCGAAGACCTCGCGGCCCTGCTCAACCGCGAACCGCTCCTCGCCCAGTGGCCCGTCCTGTGCACCCTGGTCAGCAGACGCCTGCGCGAGCTCTGGGAAGGCGCGTTCCCCGAACGCGCCGCGGCGCGGACCACCACCGCACGAATCCGAGCGACCTGCACCGCCGCCTCCCGGCCGCCGTGATCGACATCGGTGCGCCGTACCCCCTGGTGATCACCGGTGGGTACAACGCCTCGGTGAGCGGCACGGCCGCGACGAGTTCCGCCTCCAGGACCTGCGCGACCGCCTCGCCGGCGCGGACGGGGCGGACGACGAGGAGTTCGCGGCGTACGGCCTCACCGAGGACGAAACGGCTGAGCTGAGCTGCGCTCCTGGGCCCAACGCTGGGCGAGCGACCTGGACCAACGCCTGCACGACCACGCCGGTGACCACGACGCCTGAAGGTCCACGGACGAGGCCCGATGACGAGACGGGCCGCTGTCGAGTTCGCCGTGCCGCCATCACATCGTGGCCCGGCAGTTCACGACAGGGGGGTTCGGCGGCCGTGGACGCAAGGAAGCTCGGCCGGGGACTCCCGGCCGAGCTGTCTCGCGCGTCTGTGCGTGTGCTGTCCGCTGGTGGCTTAGTACCAGTGGTGGTTCTGCCAGAAGTTCCACGCGCCGACGGGGCTGCCGTAGCGGGAGTTCATGTAGTCCAGGCCCCACTTGATCTGGGTGGCCGGGTTGGTCTTCCAGTCGGGGCCCGCCGAGGCCATCTTCGAGGCCGGCAGTGCCTGGACCAGGCCGTACGCGCCGGAGGAGGCGTTCGTGGCGGTGTGGTCCCATCCGCTCTCGCGGGAAATGATCTGGTTGAACGCCGCGAACTGCGCCGGGTCCTTGATCATCTGCTGGGCGATCGCCTTGGCGCTCATCGGGGCGGCCTGCGCGGGAACCGCGGCCAGCATGGAACCGGCGACGCCCAGGGCGAGGACGGTACCCGCGAGGGTCTTCTTGGAAGCGGCGATGCGGCGGATGACGGCGTTGGACACGGAGGGCCTTCCGAAGGGGACGGGGACGGTCGCCGCATGCCGAGGACATGCGTGAGCCACTCACGCGGTGGAGAGGGGATCATCGGCGGGAGCGGGAGGCCGGGGGTGAGCCCGGTAGATCTCCGTCCGCCTTGCGACTCATCCAGTTCTACGGGGCTTCCCGGGCCCTGGCAACGACGTCGCGTACTAGCGTCCCTCGCAGGCGAGGAGCAACGACCCCCGCGGCCCGGGCGGCATCCGCGCAGGCGGGAGCAGGTACGAGGGCGCCGGGACGGGGCGTACGGGGACTACGAACCCGCTTCGTATGTGACCTGGGTCCTGTGGGTCGGGTCACCACCCAGAGCCCGAATGTCACCCTAAGTAGCCATTCATACCCGTTTCAGGGAAGGCTCCCGGGTGGGTTCGGCCCCCGTATCGAAGGTGACCGGTGCGTCGAGGGCCGCGTTCCATGGCGCCTCACGCCGCTCGTCAGCTCTTGTCGCAGGACTGGAGAGCCTGTGGCTTCACGTTCCGCACCACCCCCTCCAGCCCGACGTCCGGGTTTGCCAGGAGGACGGGGAGGGGGTCCTGCTGCACCTGCGCCAGGCGGCCGCCCTTGCGTTCCCACAGGACGCCGTCACGATCCGTGAAACGGACCTTCGTCGTCATGAGCGTGGGCCGTGCTTCGAGGTCGTGCCAAGTCTGGCCTCGGGGCGGGTTCTCGTCGTAGGGCGGGTGGTAGGACAGCGGGAGATTCGCTTCGGTGTAGCTCATGTCGTCTTGCGAGAACATCAGCTCGGAGCACGGCTGCACGCCTGCCAGAAAGACGCCGAAGGTAGCGGTCTGGTGCCCGACGGGGCGCCCTGGGAGCACGGCGACGAAGGCCAGGTTCACGTAGGTGACCGGGTCGAGTGATCTGTTCATCAGGTGCACGCGCGCCTTGCCGTCAGGTGGCTCCTCGACCCAGAAGGAGACCCGCGCCGCCTGCTGGCGCCGCTTCTCCTCCGCGTCGTCCCGCGACTGCCTTAGCTGGTCCTGTGCCACCCGGGAGCTGAACAGCGTTCCGATGCCGGTCGTGAGGAGGCCGGCGATGCTTGCGGCAATGGTCACGATCACGCCGGTTCTCACCATCCATGACGGTGTCGCGGCCTTCGGGTCGTCCTTCTCGCCCTCCCGGCGGATCCGCCGGTCGGACGCCCGAATCCTCAGCCGCTGCCGGCCGCGCCCGCGGTGCGTGCGATCCATCTGTTCCTCCTGCCGCATCTCCAGCAACACCGACGATCTACTGACCGCGGTCCCGGCACGGACACTGCGGGCCCACCCGCAGGTACCGCCGAGCGCGCGGGTTGTCCACGCGGACGCCTGACACCTCTCGGCTCGGCCTGCCTGCCTGCCTGCCTGCCTGCCTGCCTGCCTGCCTGCCTGCCAAATCTGCCGTGACGAGCAGAGGTGAGTCGAACTCCGCGTCACGAAGCAGCGCGTCCGATCGCCCACTTCGGTCAGGATCTCCCGGACCGCTCCTCCCACTGTGTGGGGCGATGACCGGCACGTCCGACGTACACGCCGAACGCGAGGGTGCCATGGGTCGTCGTTCATCGTCGGTAACGCCCGGATGGCCCCGGAGGGCCGGCGAGCATCATGTCGGTGCCCCCCTATCGGGCTCTGATCCCCACCTGCCCACGGGCCTGACCACCGGCCCAGCACCCCGCAGTAGGACACGGACATCGGCAACACCCGACGCCTTCCGCGAGCCGGCGCCCGTACGCGGCGACCGCGCGGGCCAAGCGCTCGGCCTCGGCCTCGGACCGGACCTGACCGGACCGAGGGGGCGGTCTGCCAAGAGGGCGCGGCCCCGAAGCCGCGGCCTGGAAAGCGGCTATCGCCGTCGGGGCCATCGGCTTCGGCGCCTACCCGTGCCCCGGGCCGGCGCCGTCAGCGGGCGATGGTGACCGTTCGTCGGGTTCGGCGTGATCCAGGGTGTCGAGGCGTTGACGGATGGCAGCTGCCTCGTTGGGGTCGAGATCATCCAAGATGTAGAAGGCTTCCTGCCAGGCACGAGCTGCCCGGTCGGGTGAGCCCGCACGGTTGTGGAGATCGCCCAGATCGCGAAGGATCTCCGCGTAGTAGTAGTCCGTGCCGAATGATCGAATGAGGTCTGCGGCCTGTTGCATGGCGGTGATGGCGTCGTCGGTGCGGCCCAGCTCGTGGAGGATCCAGGCCAGTCGTTGGACTGACAGGGATCGCAGTGCAACGTCGCCGATCCTGCTGGCGACGTCGATGGCATCCTCCATGTGGACCAAGGCCCGGTCGCTTTGTCCCAGGCCGTGCAGAGCATTGGCGAGGTTGCTGAGGCTCACGCCCTGATTCCGTTGATGACCGATGGACCGATAGATATCAAGGGCTCGCCGACTGTGGTCGGCCGCCTCCGCATGTCGGCCGAGCTCGTTGTACGAGCGTGAGAGGTCCCCCAGACCGGCGCCTTCGCCGAAAGCGTCTCCGATGTGTCGAGCGATCTCCACCACTCGTTGGAAGCAGACGATCGCTTCCTCATGCCGGCGTGCGCCCTGCAGTGCCTCGCCGAGATGCCCATATGCCCACCGCTGGCCGCCTTGGTGGTCGAGATACTGGGCGCAGGCCAGGCCCATCCGGTGCACGGCCTCTTGGTCGACTCTGTGCTGACTACTGCCCAGGTAGCAGTCGATCGCGTTGGGGAGCTGCCATCCCACTGTGTGCTGCCCGACTGACGCGGCTTGGTGGACGAGGTGGACCAGGGTGGTGTGTTCGGCAGTGAACCAGGCATGGGCGTGGTCGCGGTCGGTGAAGGCCAGTGGGTGGCAGTTTG
Source organism: Streptomyces sp. NPDC059917 (assembly GCF_042730635.1). Taxonomy (NCBI): domain Bacteria; kingdom Bacillati; phylum Actinomycetota; class Actinomycetes; order Kitasatosporales; family Streptomycetaceae; genus Streptomyces; species Streptomyces sp. NPDC059917. Next base: position 45,375 of record NZ_JBHWLC010000001.1, on the reverse strand, counting down.
CAGGTCGTGGGTCGAGGGGGATCTCGGGGTGTTGGGGGTAGTAGGCGTAGAGGGCTGCGTGAGCGGTGTGGAGGTACCAGGTGTACAGCCTGCTGGTCGCGGCATCGCGGGAGGGGGAGGGTTCGTCGGCGGTCGCGCATTCGGCGGCGTAGTCGCGCAGCAGATCGTGGAACTGGTAGCGCCCGGCTGTGGTTTCGGTGAGCAGGTGCACTCCGACCAGAGTGTCCATCAGGCGGCGGGTCGTGGTGCGGGTGGTGCCGGTGAGGGCGGTGGCGGCGGCCAGGCTGATGCCGGGACCGGGCTGAAGTCCGAGGAGGCGGAAGGCGTGGGCGGCTTCCTCGGGCAGGGCGTGGTACGACCAGGAGAGGACGCCGCGTACCGCGGTGGTCTCGTCGTCGGTGGCCAGTTCGTTCAGGCGCTGATGTTCGGTCGTCAGGTCGTGGACGAAATCGGCGATGGTGAGGTGGGGGCGGGCGGCGACGCGTTCGGCGGCGATCCGCAGGGCGAGGGGCAGGTGCGCACAGTGGTGGGCCAGTTGGGCGGTGGCCTCCGGTTCCCGGTGGGCGCGGTCGGTACCGATGATCTCGGCCAACAAGGTGTGGGATTCGGCGGGAGTGAGGATGTCGAGGCTGATGCGGTGGGCGCCGTCGCGGGCGATGAGGCCGGAAAGTCGGCTGCGTGAGGTGACCATGACGAGGCAGCCAGGTTCACCAGGCAGCAGGGGTCTGATCTGTTCGGGTGTGGCGGCGTTGTCGAGGACGATCAGCGTCCGGTGTCCGGCCAGGAGTGAGCGGTAGAGAGCGGCTTTGGCGTCGGTCGTGCGCGGGATCCGGTCGGGCGCCACGCCCAGCTCGGTGAGGAACGAGTCGAGTACCTGGTCGGTGGAGGGGGGTGGGCCGGCGTCATAGCCGTGCAGGTTGACCCACAGCTGGCCGTCGGGGAAGCGGTGCCGGGCGCGGTGGGCCCACTGCAGAGCGAGGGAGGTCTTGCCGACTCCACCCGTGCCGGCGATGGCGGAGATGAGTACCGTCCCCACCGACGGGGTGTCGTCCCGGGTGCCGAGCAACGTGTCGAGGGTGTCCAGTTCGGCTTGGCGGCCCGTGAAGTGGGTGACGGCCCGTGGCAGCTGGCGCGGAGCGGGCCTGTGTTGCCCGGCCGTATGGCCGGCGTGGTAGTGGACGACCTGCTGGGCATGGCCGACGGCGAAGCCGCCATGCTCGGCGGAGACAGCCTGGTGGTCGGCGCTGGGTGTGGGCGGCGTGACGCCGGGTCCGCTCAGCCCTGGGGCGGACCCGGCTGCGAAGGGTTTCCCAGCGTCACGTCCCCCACCCGCAGCGCGGCCACCGAGCCGTGATCGGCCCGGACCTCCACGCTGCCGCCGACCGCCACACCGTGGTCCCGTGCCAACACCCCGCCTGGAGTGGCCTGCTCCTGGACCAGTGACCGTAGCTCGGCCGCAATCCGCTCGCGCTCCGCGTCGGGTGCGTCTTCCAGCAGGGACTCGAACCGGGTCTGCCAGGAGGACTCCTGACGCAGGCGCGCCCGCTCGGCTTCGGCGGACCCCTGCGCCTCCAAGGCACCGGCGGTGCGGTCGAGACGCTCCAGTTCCGCACGCTCGCGCTCAGCGTCCCCGCGGCCCAGCAACCGGGCCACTCGGACCCGCAACCCGTCCCACGCCTGCGTCCCCGCCGCCTGGACCACAGCCGTACCGCCCGCCGTGGCCAACGCCACGAGCCCCTCTTCCAGCATCTCCGCCCCCAAGCTCACGTCCGACGTGCCACCCCTGCAACCGAAGCTCCGTCGCGGTACCACGCGACGGACACGGACATCCCCTCCCTTCCGACGGTCAGCGTAGGCCCCCTGCCGCGCCAGAGTTCGTGGAACCGTGAGGTCGTCCGGGACCGGCCGCCTCCGCGCACGGATGAAACGCGGCCCGTGCCCCACAGACCGCAGGTCACAGGACACAGGACACAGGTGCCCGTATGACCTACACCCACCCGCACAACGCAGTTGATGGCGCAGCCCACTCATATCGCTGCGGTGACGACACCCACTGCGGCGAAGTCTTCGAAGGCTCGGTACTGGCCGGCCGGACACGGCTCGCTGACGCCCTGAGCAGATGGGCAAGCGGTCAGTCAGTCCCCCGACGGCTCCGCGCCCGGGCGGTCACAGCTCGGCGATACCGGCTCGGCGGGCATGGAGTTCGGAGCGGATCAGTTCGAGGAGGCGACCCATCCAGTTGCGGCCCCGGCCGCCGCCTTCGCCCCAGAAGGCCGACTCCACGTCGTCGTAGATCACCGTGGAGTCTTCCGTCGCCAACAGGACCTCGGCCAGCTCGGGATGCTGGTCGTACTTGGCGCGCAGCAGGCCGGTCATGACGGCGGAGCGGGCGTGCTCCCAGCCTTCGCGGCGCGGTGTTCCGGCCGCGAGTTCACGTGCCGAGGCGGGGGTGTCCGCTGCCGCGATCACGGCGCGGACCTCCGGCTGATCGACCGACAAGACCCATAGGCATGGGTGACCGATGGATAGACGACCGGTCTCGCCTCCGGGCCCTGCCACCAGGACCCTCAGCGGCCAGTCCTTTGCTGTCCATGTCCGACAGCGCGTAACGCCGCCGCGAGACCGGGACGGCGAGGAACATTCCGTCACTGTGGTGCAGCGCCCGCCCGGGAGACCGTGATTTTCCGTCGTCCGACTTGGGACATGGCCCGCTTCGAACGGACAGCCCCTCCGGCCATCGTCCGCCGACTTTTGTCCGCGGACAAAAGTCGGGGCGGCTCCGCGTCTCCTGAGCCCCAACGCCAGCCGGCCGTTCCGTCGTCCTGGATGCGCACGGGTGCTGACCTCACGGACATGCCGACGGACGTGCGGACGCCCGGGCCGGCCGGCTGACCGCCGTCCGAGCCGCGAAGCAATCCGTGTCCGCACGCTCCGGTTCTCCCCGACTTTTGTCCGCGGACAAAAGTCGGGTCCGGAACGCAGTGCCCGGCCGACCGATGAATGCCCCCGGGCCGACCCCCTGAGATGCTCAATCGCCCCGTCAGAGAGGTCGGAGTACGCCCTCCGGGTCCTCACGCACCGCTGCCGGGAGCTCAGGCTTCGTGTGTCCGCTCCCCACGCTCGGTGAGGTGACGTGCCGGGCCCCATCGCGCACACCGGTCATTCGCCGGTCTCCATGTGCCCTCATGCCGAGGAGCCCACCGCAAGCGATCCTCATCGCGGGGGCCCCTCGGCATGTGTCGGCGGCTGACAGCTGCCGCTCCGTCGGTCAGTTGGTATCGATCAGGAGCATCGTCAGCTCCACCCGGTGCTTCGCCGACATGTTCGCCCAGATCGCTTCGTACACGGAGCTCGGGTCCTGCCACGAGACCGGGTGTGTGTCACCTCCCCTGGCCTGAGGCGGGATGACGCCCTCCGGCTCCGGCCCCTGCTCGCTCTCGCGCTCACCCTCCTGAACGGGCGTCGCCGCGACGGGCTCCGGCGTCGGCTCCGGAGCCGACGCCCGCACCGGGGCGGGGCTCACCCGAGCCGGCTCCCCGGCCTCGACGGCCTCGACCGCCTCCGACACCGGTTCCGCGGACGCCGTCGGCCGGGGCTCCGGCTCCGGCTCCGGCTCCCGACTTTTGTCCGCGGACAAAAGTCGGGGCGGCTCCGCGTCCCGTTCGGCGGGCTCCGAACCGGCCCGCACACCCCCGGCCGGGCTCGCCTCAGCCGTCTGCACCGGCGCCGCCACGGCGGAGGCCGCGTCCCGCAGCACCACCCGCTGGGCCGCCTTGACCTGAGCCTCCTGCTGCTTGCTCTCCTTCAGGAAAGCCAGCAGCTCGGCCGCACCAGCGCCCGGCCGATCCTTGGCCGCCCGCGCGAGCAGACGCCCGTCCCGCTCCGGCAGCTCGCCCGCGCTGAGCAGGCCCTGGATCTCCTCCGGCAGTTCCAGCAGTACCAGCTGGTTGGTCACCCACGACGGCGAACGCCCCAGCCGCTCCGCCGCCTTTGACTTGGCACCGTGCTCCCGGCCCTCGTCCTCGACGCACATGTCGACGAGCTGCTGCACACCGCGTGCGCGCTCGATGACGTCGAAGTCCTCGCGTTCGAGGTTCTCGGCGAGCAGGTGGTCGATGAAGTCGGTCCGCGAGGCCGCCAGATCGTCGCGCACGACGAAGTCCAGCGCCTCCAACCCGACGTGCTGCGCGCTGCGGAAGCGGCGCTCGCCGTTGATGAGGACGTACGAGACCGCCCCGATCCGCGGCGCGTGGTCCGGCCACAGTCCCAGGTAGGCCTCGCGGCTGACCGCGACGCACGCCGAGAGCTGGGCCTCGCGCAGCTCCTCGCCGAAGCGCGTCTTGTCCTCGTCCGTGCCGAAGTTCCGGCGCGGGTTGAGAGGGGTCGGGGACACCTGGTCGAGGGGGAGACGGATCAGTTCGTACGCCGGTACGTCGCCCTGCGCGAGGGCCTTGGCCCGCCCGCGCTCGCTCCGGCCGCCGCTGCGACGGGCGTTGCTGAAGGAGGCTCCGGTGCCGAGGAGGTCGCTCTTGCTCATGCCGAGATCCTCCGGGCGATCTCGCGCATGGCCTCGGACTGCTCGCAGTCCGGCGCGTAGTGCAGCAGGGGCAGCTTGACCCGTACGGCTTCGCGCTGTTCCTTGAGGTCGCCGATGACCGTGATGACCGGCGGGTCGCCGAACTCCTTCCAGCTGTTGAGGGAGGAGGTGACGACGAAGCCCTTGCGGCTGTCATAGAGGTTGACGACGAAGCCGAGCTGGGCGATCTCGATGTCGAGGTCGTCGATCAGGTCTTCCAGCTGCTCGCTGAGCATGTCGTAGGCGTCGGCGGAGGTGTCCTCGGCCTGGACCGGGACGATGATGCCGGAGGACTTGGGAGCCTCGTCCTCGCGGGTCCGCGCGTAGTAGAGCGCGGTGTCCATGGTGTAGCCGAGGCTCGGGGGGCAGTCGACGACGATGTAGTCGAACTCCTGCTCCAGCTCTTCGAGGGCCTTCTCCAGCGCGGTCTCCTTCGTCCGGACGTGGCGCGTGGTGGCCAGCCTGGCGTCGAGGAGGAAGGCGTCCTTGCAGGAGGGGAGGAGGAAGAGGCGTCCGGCGAAGACCCCGTGCTCGATCGGTACGAGCAGCTCGCGGACGCGGCCTTCGATCTCGCCCAGCATGTGCTTGGCCAGGCTGGGTTCCTTGATGCCGAGCATGTCGGCACCCAGGTGCCGGGTCAGGTGGCCCTGGGGGTCGAAGTCGATGACGCAGACGCGGGCGCCGGTCTCGGCGAGGGCCTGGGAGAGCCCGTTGCTGATGGCGCTCTTGCCCACGCCGCCCTTCTGGTTGCAGACCACGATGCGGCGGGCACCCTCGGTGGAGGGCCGTCGCCGGCCGGCGGGGGAGGGGTGCGTGTCGAGCCACAGCCGGATCGACTGCGCGACGCCCTGGTTGTACGGGACTTCGCGCGCCCGGCACTCCTCCTTGAAGTCTCCGTATAGACCGGTGGGGAGATACGTGGAGAACGACGAGGCACCGGAGGTGTCCACCGGGGTCGCCGCGGAGGCATCGGCACGCCAGGCGTGAATGCCCTCCGTGACGGCGTCCTGGATGTCCACACCCAACTGGGCTGCGCGGACCTTGAGTTCCTGCCGCAGGGACGCTGGCAGCTTGGCGACTACCTTTTCCCTGACTTCCGGATCATATGGAGCGGTCATGTGGGTACCTTACTAACCTCCAGGCCGGAAGGTGAAGCGCCACACCGGAGCACGATGCCGGGTGACCTGGACGGGCACCACCTGTTGCGCCGACATGGAGTCCTCATGATGGACGCCTGCTACCAGTACAGCTCAGCCCTCTGGCACAGCCTCTTCCGGCGCGGCTACCGCCTGAGCGATCGGGCAGAACTGCTCCGCCTTCTGTCTCCTGCCAACGAACAAGTCCGCCCGTTCCACCCCCGCAGACACCTCGCCATATGTCCCGGGATCGTCGAGACGATCTCGCTCTACGCCTCCCCGCACTGGCGCAGGGTCGCCCTCGCCAACGACACGTCGTTCGGGCAGTTCAAAGCCGAGTTCAACGACCGGCTTCCACAGGAACGAGCGCTCCGGAGCACGGCTCGGTCCTGGCTCCTCACCGAACTCGGGCAGACCGCCATGCGGATCGAAGCAGCCGTCCTACCACCAGCTCCGCTGCAGTCGGCACCCGACTGGCGAGCCTTCCCAAGGCCGTCCCTGCGTTCCGTCCGTCCGGGAAGATCGTGCGGTGCTGCGAACCATCGGGATCACCGCCGAACTAACAAGCCATCGCCAGGGCGACCACTTCCACAACCTGCACTGGCAGAAGAAGCTCGAACTCAGCCTGGACTGCTTCATCCGCAAGCGCACCGGGCGCACCACTCACTTCGAACACGGAGAGGAGCGAGCGATCTGCACAGGCGACCGAAGAACGGAGCACCCCATTGCTACCCGCACAAGCGGCTTCGATGTCACCCATGGCCAGGACCGACTGATACTTCGCTCCCTCATCCACCACTGGTGGGCGCCCTTCCACGACGCCGAACGAGACCGGCCCGGAACTGCACTGACTGGCTGGGTCCGCCTGTATGCCGGCCACTACTGCCCACAATCAGAGCAACACCGTCCGCCGGCTGCAGCAAACCTGCGCTCACTGCACAGAACCGCTCGCTACCGACGTGCAGGCTCTCACCATCCGGCTGCTGACCTAGTCCAGCCATCTCGGAGGCGTTTCACATGGCCTCGATGCCCAGAGACATCTGGGACAGGCCGAGAACCTGCGTCCCACCTGTCTCCAGGCACCGCAGGTCAGATACTTGCCCCACCCAGACGTATCTGGGACAGGACATCCCTGGTCGACCCTGCGGTGGACCGCTCCGGGACGGCCCGTGACATGGTGTGGCAGTGCTCCTGAATGATCACGCGAAGAGTGTCGAGCTCCGTCCGCTGCGCTATCGGTTTCCCCTGGGCGGGACCGACCCATACGACGACAACTGGCTCGTCATCGGCGGCTCGGTGACGACCGACGAGGGCAGTCGGTCCTTTGCCGATCCATGTCTGCTGACCGACGAAGCGCGTGAGGTGTCCGCCTGGCTGCGCGCGGTGGCAGCGGAGAAGGTGGCCGTCACCGGACCCGATGTCGAAGGCGACGTGTCCCCGGACACGTCGTTCATCGAACCCGTCCTGGCCTTCAGCCTCGCCGAGCTGAGCGAGGGTGGGGCGGTGGTTCGGGTCCACCTGTCGCTGGAAGCAGCACCACCGTGGCAGCAAGGTGACGACGGACCGGACATCTACCATTACTCCGTCGACATACGACTGGAGACGGCTGCGCTCCTTCACGCGGCTGACCAATGGGATGACGCGCTCGCTTCCTTCCCGACCCGCTGATCCCTCCCCGAGGCCTGGCCTCCGGGGTCGATCACCTGGGCGCCCAGCCACAATTGAGCCGATCAGGGGGTTCCAGGGCTTTGAACGCTGCTCAGGGGAGATGAAAACGCCCTGAGCGGCTCCCTGCCGGGCTGCGAGGCGGCGGAAGGTCACATCACCCACACCCAACCGAGATCGGGCTTCTACGGTGCCGTTCTGGGTGTCGCTTTTCACCCGTTCCATCGGAAATCCGAGCTTGGATCGAGTGCTGAGTACCCAGCGAGGTAAAAGGGTTCTTGTCCGCCGTCGTCCGCGGACCGTGAATCCCAGGGGCCGGCCCCTGGACCCCGCCAGCGCCCGGCCGCGCTGGACCGGCCTCGGCATGGGGGGCTACTCGCCCCCCAGACCCCCTCGCCAGGCGCTCGGGCGCCCTGGACCCGCTCACCCTCGAGCCCTGCCCCACCTCCCTGACGGTCGGCGGTGCACCCCTCGGGCGCTGGGCGCCCTCACTGGGCACGAGGGCCTCGACGACACGTACCCGGTCACCGACGTGGCCGAGGAGGGGGTGGTCGCCGCAGTTCGACGAGGCGGAGCGCCGAGTGGGTGAAGGTGCGTGCGTGGGTGAAGGAATGCGGGCCGGGGTCGTAGTGGTCGGGCAGCAAAACGACTCAAGAGCGGATGTGTGCAGTGGGGATGCACCTTGGGTATGCGTCCTTGAGGGCGCCCCAGGTGCTCGTTGATGCCGTTGCCCACGTTGCTCTTTAGTAAGAGGGCGCCGCAGATTTGGGCCTCTGACCTGCGGGTTTGCCGGAACCCATGTGTCCCCCAGGACACATTTGGTTCTCCGGAATGTATACCTGGCGAGCACATTCCGCGGAAAACTAAAGCAGTTGTGTACTTTCCATGGGGGCGAGTCGACCTCGGATCCTCGCAGGTCGGAGAGTTGAGCCCCGCCCCGATCCACCCCCTCCGATCGAACACCGGGGCACCCGAATATGCTGTCATGGCGACACACGAAAATCAAGGAGGCGTGTACTTCTGACGCTTGTTCGCAAAATAACTTCACGCCTCGTGTAGTTTCGGTGTCGGGATCGAACAGCACCTCCCCGAGACCTCACGCCGCGACGACTTCCGGCGCGCCGACGCGGCAAAAGACAAGCACACGTTGATTTTTGGATACCCTCGGACCGCCTGAGTAACAAGGAGGTCCTGTGACATCTGATCCGCCCGCCCGTCGTCGACAGCGCGGGCCCCGGCCTGTCCCGGTTCCCACCCACGCGGGGAACGAGGCCGAGTACGGCGACATCCTGGCCGTACTCGGCCAGCAACTGGGGGAGCAGGTGGCCAGTGCCACCGACCCCGGCGGCCGACGTCGGCTCAAGGGAGTCCACTTCGAGTACGCGGCGGACCCAAGGGCCGTCCACGACATGGCGGGGGGCGCCGGATACAGCCTGGCCAGCAACTGGTTCACGCAGCTCCTGGCGCAGCTCGCCGTCGCGAACAGCATCACCAAGTCCCAGCTCTGCGTCTTCCTCTTCGTGGCCGGCGGACAGGTGCCGGGCACCGGCATCACCCCGTACACGCAGCAGGAGATCACCGACGGACTGAACAGGATCGCCGCCCAGAAGGACGGCAAAATGATCACGCGCTCCACGGTCAACCGTGCCGTGCAGGCGCTGTGCGGATACAACTGGGTGGAGAAGGCCGGCAACGGCCGGATCCAGATCAACGTGCGGCTGTGGTTCCACGGCAACAGCACCGCCCAGCACGAAGTGCTCGCCGAGATCGCGGAGAAGCACGAGCACGACCCCGAAGCGTTCCCGTACGCGATGGGGCCGCAAGGCGCCCATCAGGAGGAGCTGGACCTCGACTTCGGGGCAGAGGACGGCTTTGGCGGAAGGAAGCGAACCGGGTGATAGCGCTGTCAGGCCCGTACACAGGCGAACGTTCAGAATGTTCAGAACGTTCACGAGGAAGGCTGTCCTCCCATGGCTAACGTCATGTCTCCGATCGTCGCGGAGCGCATCTGGGCCCTGCCACTGTCAGGGTCCGCCGTCAAGTTCCTCCAGTATCTCGTCTCCCGCAGCGGCTTCGGCGGGACGTTGCCGGTCCGCCAGAAGGACATGGCGGCCGAGTACGGAGTCACGCCCCAGGCCGTCAGCGGGCTCATGGCGCCGCTGTGCGACCTGAACATCGTGCTGCGGCCCCGTAGCGAGGAACGCACCGGCAACTCCTACCGGCTGCACCCTCTCGCGGCCAAGTACGAGAGCCCGGAAGCCATGGAGGCGGCGTTCCGCTCGGCCCTCACCCGCATCCAGGCGGGGGACCTGCCGAACCTGAAGCTGCCGGCGTACCACCAAGCCCCGCCCGCCCCCACGGGCCGCCCCAAGCTCCAGGTGGCCTGACCGGGGCGACGGCAGGAAGCAAAGACGGAAGGCCCCCCACCGAGGTGGGGGGCCTTCCGCGCCTGAGTAACAGATGGTCCGGTCACTATATCCACCGGTCCCCGGTCCGGACAGCCCAGAACATGTGTCTCACTGGATGCGGTACACCCGCCGCAGCGCCTCGACCACGGCGTCGTCGAGTTCCGGCAGCTGGGGGATCGGGGTCGCGATGTACGAGAAGTAGACGGTGCGCCGGGAACGGGGATCGCGCGCGGCGTCGGCGAGCAGGTCGATGATCCGGTCACGAACCTTCGCGGGGGTGGAGGCCCGTTCGCCGATGATCGACAGCAGCCGGGCCGCCGCCCAGGCGGTGACGGAGCTCGCCCCGGTCAGCGCTTCGGCCAGGTCGTCCACCAGTTCCTTGTCGATCAGGCGCAGGGCACCGTAGGCGCGCAGCGCGGCCGAACGCACGACCGTCACGTCCCGCAGCCCGCGTTCCAACGCCCGCAGCACCGGACCGGATCCGGTCCGCAGCACTCCCAGTACCTCCGCGGCGGCGGCCCGGCCCGGATAGGAGTTGTGGTACATCAGCACATCGGCCAGGTACAGGCCGAGGGCTTCGCTCTCCGGCAGCCGGCGCAGGATGTCGGCGTCCGTGACGGCCATCGCCTGGAGTGCCACGAGAGCGTCGCCGCGCACCCAGCGGCCGGGCTCGTCCACCGCCGACTCGGCGAGCAGTCGGCAGAGCCAGCGCACCAGCAGGTCGGGCCAGGGCCGGTGACCGCCGGAAACCGACGCGCTCAGCTCACGATAGGCGCCCAGCGTCTCCTTGTTCCTCAGCGCCGAGTCGTGGAAGAACTGGGCGCCGATGCGGGACACCCGCGCGTGGGCCGCGGCCGCGTCGGCCGCGTCGGCCAGCGCGGTGCCCAGGTCGGTCCCGCAGGACCGCCACAACGCGGCGGAGGCGCGGTCGACCGACCGCTCGTCGAGCACCCCGCCCGTCTCCTCCAAGGCGCAGTGGACGGCGGCCAGCACGTCGCTCGGAGAGGCGACCAGGAAGCGCTGCTCGCGCAGCAGGTCGGCATCGACGGCCGACAGGGTGGCGTACAACCGCTCCCAGCGCGGGGAGCCGCGCTCCAAGGTGGCCTCCTGCCCGGACCGCGCGTTGCTGTGGACCGCTTGGACGCAATTGTTGACCAGCACGGCGAGCAGCGCCGGACCTGCCGTGGACAGTTGGGTCAACAGTTCCTCGAAGACCCGGTCGTCCGTGGGGAGAATGTTCTTCAGTAGGAACGCGGCGACTTCGGCGTCAGGGCCGCCGACGTCCACGGCGGCGCACCAGCGCCGGAAGGCGGACGGGTCGTCGTGCAGCAGACCGGACAGGTGCCAGGTGATGACCAGGGCGCCCGAGGGTTCGTAACCGCGCTGGGAGAGGGCGAACGCGGCCAGGTGCTCCAGTGCGACAGGCCCCAGGCGGGCGACCGAGTCGTGGGTGGTCTTCCGTTCTATCGCGGTGTCCAGGATCTCAAGGGCTCGGCCGCGCAGCAGATCGTCGTCATCGGTGAGGAGTTCGCTGAGGGGCACGACGGTGGTGGCGTCCAGCCGGTGGTACTCGGCGAGCAGGAGGGCGGCCAGCTGACGTAGCCGAGGATGCCCGTGCGTCAGCCAGCCGGTCACCAGGGGCTCAGCCGCGCAATCGAGCCGGACCAGCCGGGAGAGGACCGGGTCGAGGTCGACGCCCCGGGCCCGAGCCGCGGCGGTGACGGCCCGGGCCACGGGGACCCGGCAGTCGATCAGTCCGTAGTCGTGGACGGCGAGCACCCCGGCGACCGCCTCCGCGTCCGGTGCCTGCGCCAGCCGGGCCCAGGCACGCTCCATCTCCGCCGTCCTCCTGCGTCGTCCCACTTCCAGGGCCCGGGCGTAGAGTGCCACCGGCGCCCAGACCTGGGCGGCTTGCGGGTCGTCACGGACCAGGACCGGAAGGCGGCGCCGCAGGATCGCGCCGGGGTCCGCCGGCGCGGCCGTCGCCCCACCGGCAGCCCGCCCGACGGCCGCGCGGACCGCGGGACGGTCCCCGAATTCGGCCAGCGCCTGCCGCAGGATGTTCCGGCCGATCTGGTCGTCGGGCCGGAGTGCCCGGTCGATCGCCTTCAGGACCACCGGATCGCAGTCCGGCGCGGGGAGGAACCGGGCGAGCCGCAGCAGGGCCGTCGCCGCGTCGTGGTCCTTGGGTACCGCGTCGGCGCGGCGCAGGCATTCTTCGAGCGCGCTGGCCCGTTCCGGCGTCGTCGTGGTCAGCAGGGCGATCCGTTCGGCCAGCTGGAAGGCCCGGACAGGGCCCCGGTCCTGCTCGGCGACCCGGTCGACCGAGGTCCTCACCAGGTCGACCAGCGTCGCCCGGTGGGCGGAAAATATCTCGGCCAGGCGCAGCCATGCCCGGCTCCGGTACCACGGGTCGGTGACCTCGTCGGCCAGTCGTCGCAGGTGGCCGTACGGGTCCGAGGTCACCGCCAGCTCCGCGTCGAACAGGGACAGCGTCTCCGCGGCGTCGCCATCGCGCCGCAAGGTGCTGCTCCACGCCACGGCGAGGGCCTCCGGCAGCATCGGGTGACCGTTGATCAGCGGCTCCAGCACGTCACGGAAGAGCCAGTGGGGGGAGAACGACAGCGGTGCGGGCAGACGCAGGATCTGATCGAGAACGGCGGACGGCACCAGGTCGTCCTCCGTGAAGCGGAGTGGATCGGCCGGCCACCAGTAGTGGTAGAGCCGGTAGCCGTCGACGTGATTGGCACCGCGGTCGTACAGCGCGGCGACCAGCCGGGGGGCCGAGAACCGGGTCCAGCTCGTTCGATCGGCGAACCTCACCGCGTGGTGGAGCAGGTCATCGCCGTATCCGAGAACGTGCTGGGTGAACTCGTAGGCCAGGACGGAGACCTGCGCGCTCTCGGGCAGGAGCCCCGGTTCCGGGAACTCGATCGGCGGGGCGCCCGCCTCGATCAGCGTCGACGTCAGTGCTTGGCGCAGTTCGTCCCATTCCGCGGTCGGCAGCCGCTCGGTGGCCGCGACGAGGTCCCGCACCGCCTCCGGCGCGGCCCGCACCGTGGCGTCGCGCAACTGGGCGGCCAGCGCGGAGATCCGGACGGAGGCCACGTGAGCCGCGGCGGTGCCGTTCGACAGGAACGCGTCCTGCTCGTGCCCCAGCGCCCACAGCGCGAGCGTGGCGTCGGCGGCCTCACGCGGGTCCGCGGAGCCTTGCCGGCCGGTCAAGAAGTCGGTGAGTCCGCGCAGGTCGTCGCGCTGCAGCGCCGAATGGATCCACCGGGTCAGCCGCGAGTCGCGCCAGATCGCCTCGACGACGAAACGCGGCCGCTGGGACCACCGCCTCCTGTGGCCGTAGTTGTCCAGGTGGACGGCCATGGTGTGGTTCGGGTCGTCGGAGCGCCACGTCTCGCCGAAGTACTCCGCGAACCCCGAGCGCCGGAATTCGTCCTGCTGCAGGAAGTTGCTGATCCGGTAGTACTCGTCCAGCGCGTCGGCGGCGCCCAGGTCGGGCTGGCCGCCGTACAGGCAGAGCACCAGCGACTGCCACAGCGGATCGGCCGCCACCCGCTGGGCGTCCTCGGGCGAGCGAAGGAGCAGTTCCCGCATCTTGAGCCGGCCGGAGCGCCAGTCCGCGGGCAGTCGATCCGCCGGCAGCCGGTCCGCGGGGAGCCGATCCAGCTGCCCGCCCTCCCCGGTCGGCATCATGCGGCCGAGTGCCACGGTGATCGGATGACCGAGGTCGGGGTCGTCCCGGTCGGCCGCGGCGGCGAGTGCCTCGGCGAGGCGTGGCGTGACCGCCCCGACGGCGGCGACGATCCCGGCCGCCGCTCCCGGTAGACCGCTCTCGGCGGGCTCCGCCAACGCCTCGACCAGGGCCTCGTCGACCGCCGACGCGTATCCGTCCTCGCGCAGCGCGGCCACGCAGGAGTCGATCAGATCACGGGTCTTCGAGAGCCGTCGACCACGCGTCGCCGAGGCGTAGCCGGTCACCAACGTCGTGACGATCGCCCGGACCGCGTCGGGCGGCACCTCGGTCATCTGGAGCACCGCGGCCGCCAGAAGCAGCCCGGTGTCGGGGAAGAACTCGGTCAGCCTGCCGTCCACCGCCAGCAGCTCCCGCACCACCACGACGAGGTCGGCGGACTCCCAGTTGACCAGCGCGAGCCCCATCAGGATCGGTTCGCGCCAGCGCGGATCCGCCAGCCTGGCGACGAGCCGCTCTAGCCGGCAGGCGCCTTCGTCCACCAGATGGCGCGCGGCGAAGAACTCCTGGAACGTCTGGTGCGAGAACCGGAAGGCGTTGGGCCCGCTCTCCACGAGGAGGCCGACCTCGGTGCGCATCGCCTCCAGCAGGGTGTCGACGCGGGCCTGCAGCAGCGGGTGGGGACGCTCCGGGCCGGTGCCGTCGATCCGGGCCATCTCGCGCAGAACCTCCGCACGGAACTCCGTCCAGGTGATCACGCCGTTCGGTTTGGTGGCGTGGATGTGGGCGGCGACGGCGGGCAGGGCGGCGAGCATCGACTGGTAGGTACTGCTGGAGAAGCTCCCACCCAGACGGCGCTTCCAGGCTTGCATCAGCGCGTCCGCCGCCGCGTCGAACAACTCGACGCGCTGCGGCGGCAGGCTGCCGCCGCCGTTGAGGAAGACGCTGACGATCACGCTGGCCAGCAGCGGGTTGCTGGCCAGGTCCCGCGCATGCCGGTTGGCGGGGGCGGCCAGAAGCGTCAGCAGGCCGTTCGCCGCCGCGAGGGGATCGGTCAGGAGGGACCGCGGTTCACTGACGGCACCGGCGATCTCGGCGATCCAGTTCCGTACGAAGACCCGCAGGGCTCGATCGGTCATCCGCTCCACGGTGACCTGCGTCAGGTGCAGGGGCAGCGGGGCCAGGTGGTAGCCGGCGATCCTGCTGGTCACGAAGACCCGGTTGCCGTCCGGGTCCGGCCCCGGGCCACCGGTCCAGAGACGGACGAACTCGCTGACGGCGGCCGCGGTCTCCTCCCGCACCTCCGCGGCCACTTCGTCCAGCCCGTCGAGCACCACCAGGGCCTGACCCCGGCGCAGAGCGGTGGTCAGCAGGTCCGCCACCGTTTCCCGGGGCAGTTGTTCGTTGGCCCGGTGCTCCCCGCTGTCGGTCAGCCAGACGGGGCACCGCCCGTCCCACGTGTGGTGGCCCAGGAACTCGGTGAGCCCGCGCGGCGGCAGGCCTTGCAGGGCACGGTGCTGTCGGTCCGCCGCGTACTCGCCGACCCGCACCAGGACCGGTACCAGCGGGCGGCCCAGTACGACCTCCGCCGCAGCCGACTTGGTGGTGTCGACCCGCTCGGAGGTCACCCGCGCCCAGGGTTCGCCGTCGAGCAGAGCCTTGGCGTGCACCAGGGCCAGCCAGCGCACGACGGTCGTCTTGCCACTGCCCGGGTCGCCGAGGATCACCGCGGCCACCTCCCGGCGGTAGAGCTCGTCGATCGTCAGGACCGTCGTCGGCTCGACCAGACGCTCCGAGAGCCGGTCCGCGGTCCCGAGGTAGTCGGCCACCGGAAGGTCGCTGTAGAGGTACCAGCGGCGGCGCTCCACTTCCTCGGGTGGCAGGTCCAGACCGGCCAGGCGCGTGTCGAGCTCCATGCGCAAAGCGTCCACAGCGGCCGCCCGCTCCCGCAGGCTGCTGGTGTCGACCTTCAGGGCCACGTACACCCGCTCCAGCTCGAGCTCGACCAGTCCCGAGGCCACGTGCAGGCCGCGCACGGGCATCCGCCGCGTCACGTCGACGACCCAGGCCAGATAGCTGCGCAGGGCCGCATCGTGGCGGGGGTCCGGCGCGCCGCTCGCGGCGGGCGCGGAACCCGGCCGGCCGCCGCGCCGACTGTCCTTCTCGCAGCGCGCGTTCTCGAGCAGCTTGATCCAGTAGTGGTCCGTCCTGCGGCGGTAGGTGCGCGACGCCCTTCCGGCCAGCTCTTGCAGGTGCGAGACGAGCACCAGGTAGAAGGCCCGGGAAGCGGGCGCCGGTACCGTCTTGCCCGTCAGCCAGGAACTGATGCTCGTGGTGGACGCCGCCGCCGGCGGTCGCTGCTCACGGGCGAGTCTGACCAGCGATCCCAACGTGGGGCTGCCCGCGGCCCGGTGGAGAGCCGTCAGCTCCCGTTGGAACTCTGCCGAAGCGGCACCTGCCACGACAGCCCCCTTTCGTGCCGATGCCCCGTCCGGACCGGAAAGTGCCCGGAAAACCGGGACCACAACCACGGCGTGCGCGAGCGCGACCGCCCGACCCGCGGCTCCTCGCCGGAAAGCCCCCGGACGGGGGGCAATGGCCAGGCGTGCCGGAGCCGTGGTGGCCGAGGACGCATCACGAAGGGGAGAAAGCCCTATGTCCGGATCCGTCCCCCGCTCGCCCTCTCCGGCCCGTCCGGGCCGGCAGGCGCCCGGTACCTCGCCCACGCCGCTCCTGTCCCTCCGGACCGCCGTCGTCCTGCTGGTCGCCTTCGTGGTCGGCCTGGTGATGGGGGGCCTGACGCTCCTCAGCGGCGTCCCGGTGGCAGGGGCCCTGTTCCAGGGATTGGCCTCGGCCGGCGTCGCGGTCCCCGTGCTCCACCACCTCATCGGGCAGAGTCGCTGATCGCGGGGGCCCGGACGTGCCGTCCGGGCCCCTTCCCTGAGCGCAGCGACCCAGTCGGAGTTGAGTCGCTGCGCTTGAGTCGCTGCTAAACATACAGGTCAGAGCTCTAGGGCCGATGAAACAGCGACTGAAGCGACTCAACTTCCGGTATATGAGGACATTCACATGTGCGCGTGTGCGTCATATATAGGAGGCTTCAGTCGCTTCAGTCGCTGTTGACTGTCTCTCAGGGCTGTGACCTGCAGGTTCTTGAACAGCGACTGAAGCGACCGAACGGCCTCGGTCGCTGGGCCCCCGCGTTCGGTCGCTGATGGGGCTCTTCGGGTCCCAGGGGTGGACCTGAGGGACGGGTCCCAGGACGACACGCGACGACACGCCGAGGCAGGTACGTGCGACACGCTGCGTACGCTGCCCGGCCGCTTTCGCTAGGCTGTGTTCGTTATTGAGTCGCTTCAGTCGCTGTAAGGGGAAGTAGATGCCCGCTGAGCTGCGGTTTTCTCGCAGCGACTCAGGGCGCCCGACCCCTGGGAGTCCCGTCGCCGCTCTCCGCCTGGCCCGGTGGTGCGCCAGCAACGGCTGGCCCGTCCACCCGCTGGCCCCGGGACGCAAGACCCCGGCCGCCAACTGTCGGGACTGCGCAGCCCCGGGACACACCTCCACCGGCTGCTCCTGCCTGGCCGCCGGCCGTTGGTGCCACGGCTTCCACGCGGCCACCCTGGACTACGACCGCATCCAGCAGTGGTGGGGGGCCAACCCGGCCCTCGGCGTCGGCGTGGCCTGCGGTCCTGCGGGCCTGGTCGTCATCGACATCGACGCGCACGAGGGGGAGCCCCCGCAGCGGGACAAGGCCCTTCCCGGGATCCCGATCGGTGACCACATCGACCTGTCGGGCCTGACCACCGGCTACCACTCCCTGGCCGTACTCGCCGCTCTCCGGGGCGAGTCGTCCCCGGCGGAGGATTCCTCCACCCTGCGCGTGCGCACGCCCTCAGGAGGCCTCCACGTCTGGTACCGGGCCACCGACGGCCGCCGCTGGCAGTGCTCCACCGGCTCCGGCAAGAGGGGCCTCGCCTGGCAGGTCGACGTACGGGCGCACGGCGGTTACATCATCGCCCCCGGGACGACCACCGGCGCGGGGACGTACATGCCCGTCGGCGACGTCCGCCAGCCCGCCCCGCTGCCCGCGTGGCTGGCCCAGGAGCTCCAGCGCACCGGGCACCTGCCGGCCCCTCACATCCCGGCGCCCCGGCCGGTCCCGCCCCGGGCCCGGCAGGCCGTCCTGGCGGCCGGAGGGGGCGGCGACCAGACCTCCCGGCTCCTCGCCGCCCTGCTGTCCGAAGTCGCCGCCTGTGGCCGGCTCCATGAGGGAGCCGCCTTCACCGAGAAGCTGAACCGGGCGGCGTACACCCTCGGTGGACTGGTCGCCGCCGGGCACCTCACCGAATCCGCCGCGGCGCTCGCCCTGCGCGAGGCTGCGGAGGCCGCCCGGCCGGGTCAGACGCACCGCATCGACCAGATCGTCCGCAGTGGCATGACCGCAGGCGCCGAGCGCCCCTTGCACCTTGGAGGCCGCCGGTGAGTCCCGCATCCGAAACGGACGACTTCCTCTTCGACTTCGACCCCGAGGCCGTCGCCGCGCAGATCCTGGCCCAGGCTCCGCCCGTACCGACCGCGCCCGTCCCGGCCCAGGCCGGGGAGCAGGTGCACCTCGACCACGCCACCCCCGCCGGGCTGCTCCCGGACACCCTCAGCGACCGGGGCAACGCCAAGCTGTTCGTCCGCCTCTACTCGGGGGACTACCGGCACGTGCCGGGGCTCGGTTGGTACCGCTGGGACACCACCCGCTGGCAGATCGACGAGGACGACACGGTCGTCTGGGCTGCGGGCGACCTCGCCGAGGCCATCGCCACCACCGACCCGCGGGGCATCCACAGCAACCAGTCGCTGCAGAAGCACCGCCGCCGGGCCCTGAGCACCTCCGGCATGAACGCGATGCTCACCCAGGCCAAGTCCGCCCCCGGCATGGTCCTGCGGGCGGAACTCCTCGACGCCGACGCCTACGCCCTGTGCACCCCGGCCGGCATCGTCGACCTCCACACGGGCCTCATCCGCGCCCCGCAGCCCGACAAGGACTTCCACTCCCGCTCGACGTCCACCGGCCCCACCTCGCAGCCCACCCCGCGCTGGGACCGCTTCCTCGCCGACACCTTCGGCGACGACGCCGAGGGCCGCGAGATGATCGACTTCCTGCACCTGATGCTCGGCTACTCCATCACCGGAGACGTCGGCGCCCAGGTCATGCCTTTCCTCTTCGGCTCGGGCAAGAACGGCAAGTCGGTCCTCCTGGACGTCCTGATGAAGCTCCTGGGGGACTACGCCGATGCCGCCCCGCCCGGCTTCCTGATGGCCCGTACCTTCGACGGCCACCCCACCGAGCTCGCCGAACTCCACGGCCGACGCGTCATCGTCTGCTCCGAGGTCAAGCCCGGCGACAAGTTCGACGAGGCCCGGGTCAAGCTCCTCACCGGCGGCGACCGGATCAAGGCCCGCCGGATGCGCCAGGACTTCTTCTCCTTCGCGCCCACCCACAAGCTCTGGCTCATCGGAAACCACCGGCCCGAGGTCGGGACCGGCGGCTTCGCGTTCTGGCGCCGCATGCGCCTGGTCCCGTTCGAGAAGGTGGTCTCCGACGACCGGAAGATCGACAACCTCGCCGACATCCTCGTCACGGAGGAAGGCCCGGGCATCCTCGCCTGGCTCATCGACGGAGCCCGCCGCTACCTGGCCGGCGAGAAGGACCTCACCGGCCCCGCGCCGGTCCGCATCGCGACCACCGCGTACGCGGAGACCGAAGACCACACGGGCCGCTTCTTCGAGGAGTGCTGCACCTTCCACACCGACCACAGGGCCGAGCAGGCCCGCCTCTACAGCGTCTACCGCACTTGGTGCCAGAATGAGGGGGCGCCCACCGTCTCCTCCCGCGCCTTCGCGGCACGGGCCCGCGAGCTCGTGGGCCTGGCCTCACCCAAAGAAATGATCTTGTCTAACTCGAAGAAGTACTATCCCGGCATCGGCCTGCTGGCAGAGGAGGAGAACGCGTGAGCTCCCTCATCTCCGACGACGAGATCCAGCACGAAGTCGACCTCGTCTGGCTGGAGGACGTCACCGAACTGGACTACGTCCGCCAGTCCCTCGACCGGCTCCCGACGCGCCGGGGCAAGCCCGCCTACCACCGCGACGGGCGCCTCGTCGGCTACGCCCAGCTCGGCGCCCAGGCCAAGCCCTCGCGCTCCAGCGGCACTTTCCGCCGCCGCGTCTTCTGGCTCCTGCCCCACGACCGTGACACGGTCCCCGACGGCCTCTACGCGAGCGGCGCCCCGGCGGAAGCGGTCGACCCGACCACCCTGACCGCGGGCAGCAAGGGCCGCAAGACGGAACGCTCGGAACGCCCGGTCCAGGCCGCCGGTACCTGACGCCTGCACGGCTCCCTCCCTCGACCGAAGTCGTGGGACCATGTCCAACCTTGGGTCGCTTCAGTCGCTGCGTCCCGGACGGCAAGCCTGTGACCTGCGCCGATACGAGAACGTCGGCCGGTCCGGCGCATCGCAGGATGCCGCGGACGATCAGCATGTACGGGGCCTGGCGCAGCCATTCGCTCATCGGGACCCGAGAGCGGCGCGACGAGCGGGAGCGGCGCCGCCCTGACGGGCCTGGCTCGCCAGCCTCGTACACAACCGCGACTACGGGAGCCTCGCCGACCTCCGGCGGCTCCGGGCCGACAGCGACGCGGAGGACAGTTCCAGGCCTGCCTCCTAGGCCAGGACCAGCCTCGACTGGGCTCCGGTTGAGACTTCGCGCTGGGCAGCGGCGTCCGCAGCTTCCACTTGATGTTCACGGCGTGGGTTCCTCTCCGGTGAGCTCGCCGAGCGTGCTGCTCACGGCGCGTCGATACGCGTCCTCGACGAACGTGGCCGAGGGCCGGAGGTATCTCCTGGTCGAACTGACCGTCCAGTGACCGTCCAGTGACCGAGCAGCTGCTGGATGGCCACCAGGTCCACTCCGCGCTCGTAGTCGTGGGTCGCGCATCCCCTGCGCAGGGCGTGCGGGCTGAAACAGTGCGTGGCCGGACGGCCTTTCCGGCTCCATCAGGTATCGCAGGCGGCTACGGACGGTGCCCTGGTGCGGGGCGAGGCGTTGAACTCGCGCACGCGGCAGACGAGTCGGACCCCGAGTCCTTGGGCGTGACACCCCGAGCCGGCCGCCCCAGCGCTTTCAACGTCCGCTCCAGCAGGCCGATGTCGTTGTCGACCGTCACCGGACTGAAGCCCCGGGCCCGCCAGGAGGTCGCGAACGCTTCCACGCACAGGGCCTGGAACTCCCACGGATCCCAGGCAACGGGCGCCCTGGGGACCGCCCGAGCCCGGGCCGCACAACAGCCGGTCAGCTGAACAGCCCCCGGGCTTGATCTTCACAGCCAACGAGTCCTGAGGTCGGCCGACCCACTGCCTTCTCCTGGGAGTGTTCATGCCTCGCCGGTCACCGGGCGAGATCAGGACCCGGTTCCCGCAACACCGAACACACCATCGGCGGGCGCCCGTGATCCGCGGACCGTCCGCTTCGGCAAACAGGCCGATCGCCGCCTTCGAGCGGAGCCACGGCCTCCCCGCAGATGAAGTCGCGCACGCGTTCCGCCGCTGGAACACGTCTGTCCGCCTGCCAAGCGGAGGCCTTGAGCCGTTCTATGAACGCGATGCCACAGACCTCCGCAACGGCGACTACCACGTCCGCACCCTGCTGAAGATCACACTCCGTGCCCTGAGGCCCAGGGCACGACGCGAGCTGAGCACAGTCATCGGCCCCGCCGACGAACACGTGCTCGACCGCACCCTCGACAATCCCTTCGCACCCCAAGACCTCCCCTGGTGGATGCGTCGAATCGGTGTCCGAATCTCCAGCCGTTCTGGCCGACATTCGTTCCGCGTTTTCGGTTCTGGCACAGATCTTGGGGAGCGGACGCGGAGCGTGATGGTTGCGTTCGATTGGGCCACGGTTCAGCCTCACTTCTCGTTGCCGTGGTCTCGGGTCCCGTCGTCCGACTTGTGGTGGCTGTGAGGTTGTGGTGCTGCTGTCCTGTTTTAGGTAAGTCGGTGTGTATCGGTCTAGAGCTCGGGCAGTCGGTCGGCTGAGGTGGGAGAGCGGCGTTCCTGT
Source organism: Streptomyces sp. NPDC059917 (assembly GCF_042730635.1). Taxonomy (NCBI): domain Bacteria; kingdom Bacillati; phylum Actinomycetota; class Actinomycetes; order Kitasatosporales; family Streptomycetaceae; genus Streptomyces; species Streptomyces sp. NPDC059917. The sequence continues at coordinate 23,775 of NZ_JBHWLC010000001.1, read as the reverse complement.
AGCCAGTAGAGGTAGATCTGCAGGTCTGTCTCCAGGCTTCCGGAGTCGGTGCCGCCAGCGATGTAGGCCGTGAAGTCCAGGGCACCCTCCACTGCGCGTTGGTTCGGGATCCACCGGTCGTACCGCTCCCACTCGTGTACCTGGTCTCTCAGGTACTCCAGGATCCGCTCCCGGTCCCGCCACCATTCCCGGACCAACTCCGGTGTCCACCGCTTGTCTCCGTCCCAGGCATAGCCGTCCATGGGGTCCGCCTCGATGGCGCTGAGGACGTCCTTCACCTCGTCCGGTGTGCGCGGCTGGCGGTATACGTACTCAGTGAAGTACTGACCGCCGTAGTGGATGTGACGCGGGGCTTCGAGTCGACCTGTCGCGCAGTTATCGGTCTCGGCGCCGTACACCGGCCCCGGGACGTTGAGCCACAGGCGGTCCTCCCAGCGACCGTTGCAGCTCGGGTGCACCTGGAACAGCACTGCCGCCGCGTCGAAGTAGAGCGTCATGGGAGCATCGTACTTTTGCCCGAAGAGCTGAGAGTCGCAGCCTGAGCTGTGGCTGCACCGAGTGAGCACCCTGTCGGGTCTGGACGACCGAGCTCTGCCTCGAAGGTGGCGACCAACAACAGAGCCGCATTGGCGCGAGGAACTACTGGAGCAAGATCATTTTTCGGAGTAGTTCGAATCCGGCTCGGCCGTAGAGCTGCCTCTTGATCTTTTTGATGCGGTTGACGGCGCCCTCGATGCTGCCGGAGCTCCAGTCGAGGGTGAGGCCGGCTGTTATGGCGTCGAGGTCCCGGAGCATGTGGAGTGCGAAGCCAGTGAGGCCGGGTAACTGGCTGGCGTCGACTGCGTTGATCCAGGTGGGGAGAGTGGAGCCGAGGCGGTCGGTGAGTATCTCCCCGAAGTCCCGGACATGTCCGGCGGCTGTGTCCAGTTCGGGGCAGCGGGCCAGGACTTCGTTCAGGCTGGCGCGGTTGTCCTCGCTCGGCGCGGTGGGGTGCCGGGTGAGCCAGCCGGCTACTTGCCGCACTGTCGGCGGGCGGGGCGGCACCCCGGCCGGAGCCGTGCGCAGGGTGGCGATGTGGGCGCGAACCATCTGGTAGGTGACGGGCGCGTTGTCGGCGCGGAGTTCACCGTGGAGGCGGGTGACGCTGGTGCATCCCTCAGCCAGGCGGCCAGTGGCCCGGTTTCACGGGTCGGGAGCACATCGACCACGCGGTGGTCTTCGACGCTGGTCAGGACGGTGGAGTAGGTCTAGCTGCGGCGGATCGCGAAGTCGTCCACGCCCAGAACCCGCGGAGTGCTGAAGCTTGGATCGGGCAGGGCCATGACCCTACGTAACAAGGTCATCCTTCCCGCGCCGAAGCCCTGCTGGGCAGTCAGCCGAGCGCCGGCCCGCCCGGCCAGCGCGAGCCCCACTCGTTCCAGGGCGTGGTTGAGCCGCGTAGTGAACCGTGCGTGCGGGGCGGCCAACCGGGAGAACGGCTCGGCGAACGTCCGACGCGGACAGTCCGCCGCCCCACAGATGAAGCGCCGGACCGTCAGCCGGATCACAAAGCGCGGCCGTGACCGCCTCGACCTCCACCTCGTCGATCCCGTCGAACACCAGCGAGTCCCAGAACGGTGCGTCGGTCTGCATGCCCAGCACCATCACCGCCCACCGCCGACCACGGCAGCGAACGGAATGCACCTGAGGGAGCGTCACTTCCGGTCGTCAGGCCACAAGGCGCACGCCGTCTCGTACGAGCCAGGCCCTCGCAATCGAACGACGATGTCACGCTCCGCGACGGCTCCCCATGATCTGTGCCAGAACCGCCCTTTTCACCTATGCAGCCGGGAGAGCGGCCATCGGTGTGCGAGAGGTTCAGGTGGTGGTGAGGAAGCCGTAGTAGTGGACGCCTGCGACGAGGACCGAGGTGAAGGACAGCGGGAGTCCGGCCGCGTCTCGGGGGACCTCCTGCGAGGTCTGGCGGGTGAATCCCAGTGAGACGCCGGGTACGACCGGACTCTCCGTTTCCGCGGCCGTCGCGGTCCAGCCGCGTGCGCGGACCAGCCGCAGGATCTCTTCGGCGGGTTCGGTGAACACTTCGTGTTCGTCGAGCAGGACCCGGGTGCCCGAGGCCTTTCCTTCGCCCGGCCACCACAGTTCGACCGCGTCGAGGTACGCGTCCCGGTCGAAGAACGCGGTGTAGCCCACGCCGTCGAAGGACCCCAGGGCGCGCCTCTTGGGCCGACTCGGGGTCCCGCCGATCACCCGTGGCTCCCCCCAGGGCAGTACGGCGGCCACGGCCTCGTCAAAGGCCATGCCGAGACGCAGCGGACCCACGCCGTTCGGGGGATCGAGGATCAGGTGCATCGTGTTCTCCGGTTACTCGATATGCGTGTCGAATTTGTCGCCGTACGGGTCGCGGATCTCGCCGATGTCCACCTTCATGGCCAGGTCCCGGCGTCCGTCGTCGACGTGGGCTCGCCGATCGGCCCGCCATCGGACCGAATCCGCCCCGCCACCTCGCCGTTTGTTCGTCTTGGATCCGGGCCTGTCCAGATGGGTGTAGGAGTCCGGGTCGCCAACGAGTGGATCGCCTACCCGCCGAGCCGGCCCGGCTCACGTCGCACCACACCGGACGGTCACCCGCACCACCCCCGCCGGGCACGGTGCCGACGCCGACTCTCCTGCCATCTGCTCCCACTGACCGCCGCACGGCGAAAGGCTCGGCCGACCGTAGGCGGCCGCCGACACGAAGGCCCTCGCGACCGGCTCAAGGCCCGTGTGTCGATTCGTAACCTACCCCGGGGTAAAGCCTGTCTAAAGAACGATTAGTCTGAGCGTGTTCAAAAAGATGTTGGGGGTGGGGACGGGCAGTCATGCCCGAAGCCACACGGGAGGGATTACACACCAATGAACCTGAAGCGCATGGCCGTCGTGGCCGCCGCAGCCGTGGTCGGTCCGACGGTCCTCATGGCCACGCCGGCGATGGCCGACGAGGTCAAGAACACCGCGGTCACGACCCCGGACACCGACCTCACCAAGGACGCCGCCCCGGTCGCGGACAAGACGGACAAGGCCGAGACCCCGGCCCCGGTCGTCCCCGTCACCCCGCCGGTCGTCGCCCCGGTCGTCCCGCCGGTCCCGGACGCCAAGCCCGCTCCGGCCCCGGCTCCGGCCCCGGGCGTGGACACGGGCAAGGACCTCTCCGAGGGCGACGAGATCCCCGTCGCCAACGGCCCGAAGCTCACCCTCAAGGGCCTGCCCGCCAGCTTCACCGCCGGCGGCGCCGCGCAGAACTTCACCCTCCACGTGGACAACTCCAAGGGCGGGAACCTCAAGGACTACGCCCTGGGCCTGAGCCTCTTCACGAACGGCCCGTACCTCACGAGCGAGCAGATCAAGTTCGAGGCGTACCTCGCCGACAACGAGGACAACGAAGGCTGGCAGCTGCTCGAGGCCTACGGTTCCGAAGAGGCGTACGGCCTGTCCATCGGCTCCGGCGCCATCGGCAAGGGCGACGTCTTCGACATCAAGCTGCGGATCTCGTTCGCCAAGGGTGCGCCCACCACCAAGCTCGGCTTCCACACCGTCGGCTGGAGCCAGGTCGAGGGCGAACACATCGTGTCGAACGACGACATGCAGAGGGCCCAGCTCCAGGCCGCGGGCAGCAACAACGGCGGTGGCAACACCGGTGGTGACCACGGCAACGGGAACGGCAACGGCAACGGGAACACCGGTGGCAACACCAACAACCCGAAGCCCGACGGCGGCACCACCACCCCGATCGTCGACCACAACGGCGGCAACAGCGCCGGTGGCAACACCACCGGTGGCGAGCTGGCCGAGACCGGCGCCGACGCCGCCACCTCCTGGGCCCTCGGTGGCGCGGGCGTGGCCCTCGCCATGGGCGCCGCCCTGGTCGCGGGCACCGGCCGCCGCCGTCGCCCGACCGCGTAACACCCCGTCCTGATCACAGGACTACGGGAAGGGGGGCCGTGCGCACCACGCGCACGGCCCCTTTCGCACGATCACCCGCAGGACGGGCACGGCCCTCGCGGGCCGGCTCACCGTCTCCACCCCCTGCGCGCCTACCGTTTACGGGCTGTCCTCTTGGCGGAGACGGACCATTGGTCCTGGGCCGGAATGATCGGGCCGTCCTTCCCATGACCATGTCAGGACGGAATTCCGTGAACCGATCGATCGCCCGCCGTGGGCGTCGCGCTCTCGCCCGTTTCCTCGTCACCGGCCCGCTGCTGGCCGCGGGCGCGCTGAGCGGTGTGCCGGTGGCGCACGCCGCCGTCGCCGATGACATCCGGATCAACGAGGTGGTGACCACCGGCGACGTCAACGACTCCATCGAACTGTTCAACAAGGGCACCGCCGCGATCGACGTCTCGGGCTGGATCCTCAGGGACGACGACAACAGCCACACCTACAAGATCGCCTCCGGGACCACTCTGGCGGCGGGCGGGTACCGGGCGTTCGACGTCCACGACAAGTTCGGCCTGGGCTCCGCCGACGAGGCCCGCCTCTACCTCGCCGACGGCAAGACCCTGGTCGACGGCTTCTCCTGGAGCCAGCACTCCGACCCGTCCTGGTCGCGCTGCCCGGACGGCACCGGCGCCGTCAAGCAGGCGGCGACCGTGACCCTGGGCGCCCCGAACGGCTGCGGCACCTCCGGCGGCGGGGGTTCGACCGATCCCGTGGCGTGGCCGGGCAGCAACAGCGTGACGACCGCGGACGCCTCCAACGTGTTCGGACAGGATCTGAGCGGCCTCTACCAGGAGGGCGACGTGCTGTGGGGCGCGCAGAACAGCGGGAAGCTGTGGCGCCTGGTGCGTGACGGTTCCACCGGCTGGAAGCCGGACACGAGCAACGGATGGTCCTCCGGCAAGACCCTGCGCTTCACCGGCGGCTCCGGCAGTCCCGACAGCGAGGGCGTCACCCTGACCGGCTCAGGGGCGACCGGCGGGGCATTCGTCGCCAGCGAACGCAACGGCGACGCCTCCGGCACGAGCCGCCTGTCGGTGCTCAAGTACGACGTCACCGCGTCCGGCTCGTCGCTGACCGCGTCCAAGGAGTGGAACCTCACCTCCGATCTCCCCGCGACAGGCTCCAACCTGGGCCTGGAGGGCATCACCTGGGTCCCCGACACCTACCTCACCGGCGCAGCCTTCAAGGACGCCTCGACCGGAGCGGCCTACGACCCGGCCCGCTACGGCGCCCACAGCGGCGGCGTGTTCTTCGTCGGCGTCGAGGGCACCGGCACGATCTACGGCTACGTCCTCGCCGACTCCGGCAGCTACACCCGCGTCGCCTCCATCAGCAGCGGCATGGCCGGAGTGATGGAACTGCAGTGGGAACCCCAGGCCGCGCGCCTGTGGGCGGTGTGCGACAACACCTGCGACGGCCAGCACCGCACCCTGAAGATCGGCGCCACCGGCGCCTTCACCACCACCGCCGTCTACAACCGCCCCACCGGCATGCCCAACTACAACAACGAGGGCTTCTCCCTCGCCGGTTCTAGCGAATGCGTGGCGGGCTCCAAGCCCGTCTACTGGTCCGACGACACCAACGACGGCGGCCACGCCCTGCGCAGGGGCACCATCACCTGCTGACCCCTCGTCGCAGGCACTGCCGCTGCTCCAGAGCCGCCCGCCTCATCGAACGGGAAGTATCCCTCGACATACTCCCCACGCCGAGGGGCGGGCGGGTAGACAATTAGTCGGCCGGGTGTCCCGGTGCTACTGGTAGCTGAGCTGGTGCGGGTGCCAGGGGCCGGTGGGGCATGTGTGGTCCTCGGGGGCCAAGCTCGCGGAGGCGGGGTTCCATTCGAGGTGGACGCCCACCATCCAGCCAGGTGCGAGGGACAGTGGGCTCCCGTACTCGATTCCGAACGGATCTTCGCCATGACGACTTGAAGAGCACCCGCCGGGCGACAGCATTGGCGAAAGGTCGGAAGCTGGGACACGATTCCCTACGCCGATCGACGTGTCTGCGCGGTCTGCGGAACGACTGTCTGCGCGTACCAGTACCGCTTCCATCCACCCGAGTCCTCGTCGTTCGAGCGGTGCATCGCGCTCGCCTGGTGTTCCACATGCCGGATCTACTCCGGCAGCATGGTGCACGTCCCGCGGAAGCGAGTCCTGCTCGATCTCCTCGCGTCTCTTCCGCTTGAGCAGCGAGAACAGCTTCTGCGTTCGGAGTCGCGACTGATCGAGTTTCTGGACCGTCAGAGAAGGCCGACTCAGTCGTGGCCGGCTCCCGAACCGCACTAGTCAGGAGGCCGGGTGGGCGGCTTCCCAGGCGTCGAGGATCTGGACGGGGATACGGCCGCGGTCCGGGACGTCGTATCCGTTGGCGCGGGCCCAGGCACGGACGGTGCTGGAGTCGACGGGGTCGCGGGACGGGGGTCGGGTGGTGGGGGCGGGGCGCGCGGTCGCGGGGGTGAACTCGGGGCCTCCCGCGAGGAGGTCGGTGGGAAAGATCGGGACCTGTGTGGTGCCGGTCAGGACCGCGAGGAGGAACTCGGTGAGGGTGCCGGGGTACGTGAACCAGGGGGCCCGCAGGGCTTCGTTGACGGCGACGGCCCATGCGTCGGGCACGCCGTCCGGCTGGGTGACCCAGAAGAGGTAGTCACCGTTGGCGGTGCTCCCCATGGCGAAGAGGTGCTGTGGGGCGTGGGGGAGCGGCCAGGGGGTGCGTGCGCTGCCCCGGACTTCCTCGATCCGTTCGCGCAGCCGTGCGGGCATGGGGCCGGTCAGGTCGGCCCATTGCCCGGCGCCGTGCGGTTGGTAGAGGGAGATGAAGCCGCAGAACTGGCCGGGCCCGTAGCGGTCGACCAGGTCCTTGTAGTCCTGGGGCAGCCCCGTGCCCAGCTTCCGTTCGATCGCGTTCCAGTCCGGGACCGGGAGGACGGACTCGGGAGGCGGGCAGAGCGAGGTCAGGGCGGCGAGGGCTGTCATGGTGACTCCACGAACGGCTACGGACGGCGGTGGGGCCGGGGGTGCGGCTGGGCTGGGGCTTGGCTTTGGGCCTGGGGTCGGGGTTCTTCGTGGGCGGGATTGGTGCTGCTCTCCCCCTCATCGAACAGGAGATTCCCGTCGGCGTCCTTCCGGTGCCCGAAGCCGGGCGGGTGGATCGTTCCGCGCGCGTGGGTGCCCTCGTCCAGCATGTTGCGGGTGACGATGGCGTTCATCTCGTACGGGCGCCCGTGCTCGTCCAGGGACCACCTGACCTGTCCGCCCAGCGGGTCGGGCGAGAGGTAGCGGCCGAGGTCGGGGTCGTAGTAGCGGTTCAGGTCGTAGTGGAGGCCCGTTTCCGGGTCGAAGTACCGGCCGGGGGAGCGGAGCGGGGTGTAGGCGGTGCCGTGCTTGTTCCACTGGGTGGCGCCCCAGACGGTGCTGCGGGCCCGCCAGGCAAGGGTTCCGTCCGGCGTCATCAGTTCGGTGGGGCTGCCCACCAGGTCGGTGACGATCGCGAAGAACCGCTGGTCGGTGGAGCCCGCCGAGTCCGTGGACCGCCGGTCCGCGACTAGGACCTGTCCGGGCGATCACCGATGGCCCGTGTGATGAGGTCGTGGATCAAGAACTCTCCGGGTCTGCGGTTCTCTTTGAGGCGGGCGAGGTTGTCGGGGTTGAACCAGTCGTAGGCAGAGTGCTTGGACCATTCCAGCGTGGGGTGGTCCAAGTCGCCGTCGACCTCGACGAGATAGTCGGCCTCGTGACGGAGTCCACCGCCGTCGTCCCCTGTCCAGGTTGTGGTGCCAAGGAACCGCCGCACGTGGGTCAGGCGCCAGCCGGTCTCCTCCTCAACCTCGCGTGCGAGAGCCTCCAGAATTGTTTCCCCAGCCTCGACGTGGCCGCCCACGATGTCCCAGGTATCGGGAAACAGGCGACGGTCTGGGCTCCGCTTTTGGGCGAAGGCCTGGCCGTCCTGGTTAAGGATGACGGCGCCGACGGTCCAGACCTCGCCTGAGGCGGGATTGGGCACCTCGACGTCGTCGTCGACAGTGAACGACGGGTTGTGAATGGGCATGACCGATAGCGTAAGACGGGCGTTTCCACGGCATGCCGATTTCGTTGCAGTGGGCATGGGGCGGGGAGATCTGAGTGATGCCGAGTGGGAACGGTTACGACCGTTCCTGCCGGTCAGCAACAGGCGTTGTGGCAGGCGGAGGGATCACCGGCAGGTGATCGACGGGATTCTGCACCGGGTGCGGACCAGGGTGCAGTGGCGTGACCTGCCCGAACGGTTCGGGCCGTGGAAGACGGTCTACGAACGGCACCGACTGTGGTCAGCAGACGGGACGTGGGAGCGTCTGCTCCAGCAGGTTCAGGCCGCGGCGGACGCGGCGGGTGAGATCGACTGGGACGTCTCGGTCGACTCCACCATCGTGCGGGCGCACCAGCATGCGGCGGGTGCCCGCACCAACCCGCCGCCGGCGCCCGCCTCAAAGGGGGCCGAAGGGTCAGAACATCAGGACGAAACGCCGTGGCAGAGTCTGCACGCCCGCCTGGTGGACGTGGTGCGGGAGGTGAGGGCCTGGGCCGCTCGCGAGGCGGGTTCAGGACCAAGCTCCACCTGAGCGCGGACGGCCGTTGCCGCCCGTTGTCTCTGATCGTCACACCAGGTCAGCGAGCGGACTGCACCCAGTTCAAGCCGGTGCTGGAGAAGATCCGAGTCCCGAAAACGGGACCGGGCAGGCCTCGTAAGAAGCCGGACAGCGTCGCGGCCGACAAGGCATACAGCAACGGGCCCGTCTGGAACTACCTGCGGCGCCGGGGCATCCGGCACGCGATCCCGGAGAAGGCCGACAGTCAGGCCGCGCCCCGTCTGCGCAAAGGCTCGCGAGGCGGGCGGCCACCCGGCTTCGACGAGGAGCGGTACAAGAAACGCAACACCGTCGAGCGAGCCATCAACCGGCTCAAGCAGCACCGGGCTGTAGCCACCCGCTACGACAAGCGCCGTTACGTCTACCTCGGCACCGCCACCGCCGCAGCCCTCACCATCTGGCTCCGTACATGATCGGCCGGACAAGTCCTAGTTGCTCCGCGATCTGCTGCTCCGTTTCTCCCACCGCGACACCGTGAGCATGCGCGGCCACTTCGTCGCGGCGGCGTGATGGGCGGCCGCGACCGCCGAGACGCCGTCGGCGAGTGCCGACGGCGCCGCATTCGGCATCACGGGGTCGTCCGCGAGCGCGACCAGAGCGACGGTGAAGTGGCGGCGTACTGCCTCCGCCCGCCCCGCGAACGCCCGCAGCCAGCCACGGACCGTACTGTCGGCCAGGCCGAGGTGGGCGGCGACCTGGCGGTGGCCCATGCCCAGGGCGGCTATCTCCAGCCCGGCCCCGATCACTACGGCCGCATCCGCCCGGCGTGGCCGCAGAAACAGCCGGGCCCCCAGATCCCCCCGGATCGACCGAGGCCGGCCATGACCCCACGGCGCCAAGGCCGAGGAGCACAGCGGACATGCCAGCTGGCCGGCCCGCAGCTGACGCTCCACCAACAGCCCCGTCCGAGTCGACAACGAGCACCGACACCCCCGTCTGACCTGCAACGATCAGCCGGAATCTCTCCAAACGGGCGAGTGATCCCGCCCGGAACACCCGCCCGGCGGCCCCGCCGGAAGACAACCCCACCCCGCCACCCTGCCGTCATCAGGCAGCAGCGACGATGCCCCCGTGGCGACAAACCTTGAACTTTTCGCGGACTACTTCCAGATCCACATCCTGGACGAGGACTCCGACGCCGACTTCAGCGATGTGTGGACTGCGCAGACAGTATTGGACGGGCTCGGAGTCGCTGAAGGCGGTCTGGCTATCGGCACAGACGTCAACTCCACCGTGGCAGTTGCTGTCCATCTCCTCGCAGACCAGCCCGACGATGACAGCGGCGACTTCGACCACGTCGTCGAGGCAAGCCTCAACCTGGCCTCGGGACGATTCGTAGTGCTCGGCTGCACTGACGACGTCGACGCCGCAGCTCGTTTCGACATGCCCGCCGGGTGGATCCGCATCCGGGCTTCCAGGCGCGGCCTCGCCGCTGCGGCCCTCCCCGACCTCGACAGCGAGGACGAGCCCGCCGGTACGGGTGCGCAGGGGCCGGTCGAAGTGCCCGCTGGTGTGGGTGGTGACGCGACCCATCCGGTCGGTGTGCGCGCAGGTTGCCCTCAGCGTCCCAGGTCCATTCCTCACGGGTGCCGTCGGGCAACTCGCGCCAGGTGAGCCGGCCTTCCACGGTCCACCCCTGCCGGACGACGCCGCCGATGGGGTCGGTGACGGTGACGACCCGCCCGAACGCGTCCCGCGTGCAGGCGCCGATCGACCCGTCCGGCCGGGTCGGTGGATTCCGTCAGGTTGCCGCGGTCGTCGTAGCGATAGCGCCAGGTGGTCCCGCCGCGTTCCGTCACCAGCTCGGGCAGGTTCAGCGCGCTGTACGCGGCCGTGGTCCGTACGCCGTCGGGGGCGACCATCGCGGTGACGTTGCCCTGCCCGTCCCGCTCGAAGAGCGTGCTGCGCCCCAGGGGATTTGACGGCCTTGGGGAGGGTCTGGCCGACGTGGTCGCCCTTGCCGCCGCCGTCGCCCGCGGAGGCGAGGTGGAAGGTCTCCTTGCCGCTTTGGACCCCGCTGTCGAAGCCGTCCTGGCCGGCCTTCTTCGTCTGGCCGAGGTCGACGCCGTCCTGGAGGCCGAGGGCCATGGCGCCGAGTTGGACGACCAGGTCGGCGGCCATCTCCTCCAGTGCCGGCCATGTCCATCGCTCCGCCGATGGTGCGGGCGGCCCCGGCGATGTCCTTGAAGTGCTTGCCCTTGGCGGTGTTCCAGTGGGCGTTGAGCGCCTCGATGGACTCGCCCTTGCCGGAGGACAGCAGCCGCTCGAAGTGGTTGTTGGCGAGCTGCCCGTCGTCCTCGAGGTCCTCCGCGAACTCCCGCAGCGCGTCCGCCATGTCCCGGTAGGCGTCCTCGTCGACATTGGGCCAGGCAGTCTGCTGATCCGGAACGCCAGAAGGTGCGGTGGACAGCCGTGGACAGGGGTGGGCAGTGCCGGGCGTCCGGGAGGCTGGAAAGTGGACACCGGCCCGCACGATCGTGTGAGGCATGGACCTCGGACGCTCACAGACCGCCCCGGCATCGCCCGCCACCCGGCTCGGCGCCGTGCCCGCTGCCGCACGGCGCGTCATCATGGGCGCCACGCCGATCGTACGGGCGGCCGCTCTGCCTCGGTCGCCGCCGGACGCTGATCGCCGGTCCCGCGCTGTTCGTGGGGTCCTCAAGGGCGGTGCGGGCCCGGCCGCAGCCTCCGGTGCGCTGATCGCCCCCCGAGTCGTGCAGTGCACCGGGGAGTGTGGGGCGGGGACGGAACGTGCGGTGTCCCGCTGGGGGGAGTCCACACGCAGGCGTGGCGCTGGCCGCCACCGCGCTCCTCGCACTGTTCCCTGCCCACCAGACGCCCGTATCGGTGCACCGACCGCCCATGTCCGCCCTCGAGTCCACCACCGCACCGCTCCCGGCCGGCTTGTGCCCCACCACCTCGCGCCGCATCACACCGTGAGCAGGTCGAAACGCACCCCGGAAAAGAGAACCCCGTCATGACAGCTGAGAAGAAGCCGTACCTGACCGGCCACTACACCCCCGTCGCGGACGAGATCACCGCCACCGAACTCGTCGTGGAGGGCGCCCTGCCTCCCGAACTGGCCGGCCGTCTGCTGCGCAACGGCCACAACCCCAAGCCGGGCATCACCCCGACCCACTGGTTCAAGGGCAGCGGCATGGTCCACGGCATCCGCCTGCGGGACGGGCGCGCCGAGTGGTACCGCAACCGCTGGGTACGCACCCCCGCGCTTGAAGGCGCCCCCTACATGACCGAGAGGGGACCCGACTTCACCGCCAGCCCCGCCGGCACCCACATCATCGAGCACGCCGGACGCCTCCTCGCACTGTGCGAGGCGAACTTCCCCTTCGAGGTCACCCCCGAGCTGGAGACGGTCGGCGCCTTCGACTTCGGCGGCAAGCTGCGCGGCGTGATGACCGCGCACCCCAAGGAGGACCCGGTGACGGGTGAACTCCACTTCTTCGGGTCCTCGCCCTTCCCGCCCTTCCTGATGTACTACGTCTCCGATGCCGAGGGCGAGATCGTCCACAGTGCGGAGGTCCCCGGAGCGAGCGCGTCCCTCAAGCACGACTTCGCCATCACCCGCGGCCACGTGGTCTTCGTCGAGGGCAACGTGACCTTCGACCCGGCCGAGCACTCCGGCATCCCCTATGGCTGGAGCGACGAACAGCCCGCGCGGATCGGTGTGATGCCACGGGGAGTCGACGGCGCCCGGCACATCCGCTGGTTCTCCGTCGAGCCCGGCAACATGCTGCACGTCTCCAACGCCTACGAGGACGACCAGGGCCGGATCGTCCTGGAGGGCCCCACCGTGGACCATGAGGGCTTCCGGCTGTCCTGGAACTGGTGGGTCGGTGCCCCCGGGCGCGGTACCGAACCCAACACCCGCTCCTACATCCGCCGCTGGGTCATCGACATGGCCACCGGCACCGTGGACGAGCGGATCATCGACGACCTCGCGGTGGAGTTCCCGACCCTCAACGAAAACTATCTGGGCGTCGAGAACCGCTACCAGTACGCCGTCTCCTTCCCCGACGAGAAGGGCTTCGGCGGCTACGGCATCGCCAAGTACGACCGCACCACCGGCGCCCGCCGCATCCTCCAGGTCGGCGACGCCCGGCTGCCCAGCGAGGCCGTTTTCGTCCCCGCCGCCGGCGCCACCCGCGAGGACGACGGCTACCTGCTCACCGTGGTCTCCGACCTCAAGCAGGACGCCTCGCAGCTCCTGGTCGTCGATGCCTCCGGCCTCGCGCAGGTCGCCGTGGTCCACCTGCCCCGACGGGTGCCTGCCGGGATCCATGGCTCCTGGATCCCCGACACGGACCTGGACGGCACCGCGGCCTGACCAAGGTGTCCGGCGCGCGTGACCGCCTGACCCCGGCTACGCATGTCCCTGCACGTAACCCGTTAACCCGTAACTACCAAGGAGAACTGCCATGTCCGCTTCCACCAACGCCCTGCTCGCCGAGTCCTGGAAGGCCCTGTGGAACAACGACCTGACCCTGACCGACAAGATCATCGCCGCTGACTTCGTCGCACATGCCGCCCCCATCACCGGCTCCGGCGACGACACGGTGCACGGTCGTGAGGGCCTGAACGGGTGGGTGGCGGGGATCCACACGATCCTGCGCGACCTCAGCTTCGAGATCACGGTGGGTCCGATCGCGACCGACGACTTCCTGGTGGTGCGTTGGGCGGCCGAAGGCACCTACGCCGGAGGGTTCCCGGGCGCGTCCGAGGACGCCGTGGGCAACCGGGTCCGCTTCACCGGCACCGACACCCTGCTGGTCAAGGACGGCATGCTCGCCGAGTACTGGGCCAACGCCGACAGTCTGCTGTTCGTGCAGCAGCTCGGTGTCCGCGAACTGTCCTGACCAGCCCGCAGGCCCTTTACCAGCCCGGCCCGAGCCACACTGCTCACAGTGAGGCGCGGGCCGGGGCCGGCCGGGGATCCGGAGGGCGGCTGGCCGGGCTCGGCGCGGATGCGGCGATCATCGGCCCGCTGGCCGCGGCGATGGACGCGAACCGGATCGTCAGCACCGCGCCGGAGGGGGCCGGCCGCAGTTTCGCCGCTGCTCCCCGCGCAGGATCGCGCGGCATTCTTCGAGCAACTGCGGACGACGGCGCAGGCGGCGCCCAGGACCGACCCCCAGGGCGTCCTCCTGCATCTGCAGGCGGGACGCCCCCGCCGCGGTCCGACGACCCTGTTCATGCGGGACCGACAGCTGACCGGCTGGGACCCCGTCACGTGGCTGCGCGGGCTGACGTACGGCATGCGCCAAGCCCCCGGTACGTCGACGGCACGCGCACACCATGTGGCCCCCCTGACTGCCCACCCGTGGCTCCCGCAGACATCCGGGCCGCTCGCGCGGGACCTGGCGGTGCGTACCGAGCGCCTGCTGGACGGGGGCGGTATCTCCGAGAGTTCCCGCCGTTAACTGGCCAGGGTGAACTGCGTTCTACCTGCACGCACCTGACGGACCGGAGATCACTACGTGGCGGACGAGACGGCTGACGCCCAGGGCACGGCGGGATTCCCCAGCATTTGTCATTGGCAGTGACGGCCTGCAGAAACTCTCGTTGCGCGGCCGACAGTTGCAGGCCAGGGCTGTAGCTGACGGGGAATGCTTCGACCAGCAGCGGACCCCAATCGCGGTCGACGGAGTAGTCGCCGGCGAGCGGCATCAGGGCCATGGCCGCCGGGGCTAGGTCCTCGAAGGCGTCGACACGGTCAAGGACGGCCTGCAGGCGGGTGAAGCGAAGCCAGCCGTCGATCGGGGGAGGGGGTCGGGGAACCAGTGATCTGCCTCGGCCGGGTTCTTCAGGGCTTCGAGCAGGACGGCGGTGGCGCGGGGCATGCGCGCGCATCCGGTGGCCAGAGCGGCGCAGGCACGCACGGCTGGGTCAGGATCCTTGCGGCGAACAGTGCGGCCGGCGGGATGGAGCTGTACAGGGACCCCTGGTGCAGCACGGACATATCGAGCATTCCCAGTGCCTCGGCCTGCGCCTCGGGATCCTCGTTCAGGCGCTGGCACAGGTACGGCGGGGTGTCCTCAGCGCTCCCGTACGCATGTGCGGGGCGTCCCGTTCGGTTGCCACGAGCAGCTCTCTGGCCATCGGAGGCAGCCCGGACCAGTTGGAGGCGCCGCGGTGCTCGTGCCGATTCGTCACATGCGCAGCCTGCCGAACAGCACTGACAACCGGTTACACCGGGGTACCGGCGGTCCCTTCATACTTGTCTCACCTGCTATCGCCTCGGGCAATTCTGAGAAGCACCCTCCACGAAAGCCAGGTCGTTTGAGAATCCCGAGCCTCCGTCTTCTCAAACTGCCTGGCATCCCAGCAGGTCGGCGGCTCGCTAACGGACAGATGCGATGCGACAGGACAGGCATCACCGAGCAGACCGGCACGCGTCACCTCGGCGTGGCCCGCCCGAAACGCACCGCCAGGCTGCTCTGGTGGCCCGCCTGTTTCAGCTGTGGATCGTGGCGAGCCAACCCGTCAGCAGGCGGTTGACCTCGTCGGGGCGTTCCTGCTGGATCCAGTGGCCGCAGCCGTCCAGGAGGTGGGAGGCCGACAGGTGGGGGAGGCTGGTGGGGTAGGCGTCGATGGCGTCGGACATCCAGGTGGTGGAGGCGTCCAGGGCGCCGCCGATGAACAGGGACGGCTGCTCGAGCGGGGCTCCGCGGTGCGGGGCGAGGTCTTCCCAGTCGCGGTCCATGTTGCGGTAGCGGTTGAGGGCGCCGGTGATCCCTGTACGTTCGAACTCCCCGGCGTAGACGTCGAGGTCGTCCTGGCTCAGCCAAGCCGGGAGGACCCCCGTGGGGAAACGGTCGCCCAGCCGGCCCCCGTGGGCGACGAAGTGCGGGTCGGGCTCGCCCTGGGCGGGCATGGTGTCGCCGGACAGGGCCGTGTAGAAGCCCGCGAGCCAGCTCCGGACGTCGGGCTCGATCTCTGCCTCGGCGCGGCCGGGCTCCTGGAAGTAGGAGACGTAGAACTCCTGCTCGGGTCCGCCGATCTGGCCGAAGACGTCGGTGGGGCGGGGGCCGCCGGGCGGCGCGTAGGGGACGCTCAGCAGGCCGACGGCGCGGAAGACCTCGGGGTGGAGCAGGGCGGAGGTGGCGGCGATGTTGGCGCCCCAGTCGTGGCCGACGATCACCGCGTTCTCCTCGCCGAGGGCGCGCACGACGGCGACGTTGTCCTCCACCAGGTCCAGCATCCGGTAGGCATCGATCGCCTCCGGCTTGGAGGAACGGCCGTAGCCGCGCACATCGATCGCCACCGCCCGGTAGCCGGCCGCGGCGAGGGCCGGGAGCTGGCGGCGCCAGGAGTACCAGGACTCGGGGAAGCCGTGCACGAGCAGGACCAACGGGCCGCTGCCCTGCTCGACCATGTGCAGGCGCCCGGCCGGGGCCTCGACAGTGCGGTGGCGGAGTGCGGCGGTCGGCTCGGATCGCATAAGGGACTTCTCCTCGGGTCGCGGGCGGTCGGCGGAACCCGTCGATCATGCGGCGCCGCGGCCCCTCGGCGCGATCAGCCTTGCCATTCTGGCAAGGTTGCAGCACACGGTGGTCAAGCGGCACGACGGGAAGGATCGGGGACGATGGCAGGTGACGACGTGACCCAGACGCTGGCGGCGATGGGGCCGCGGCTGCGGGTCGTGCGCGAGCGCCGTGGCGTCACACTGGCCGATGTCAGCCGTGCGACCGGCATCTCGACCAGCACGCTGTCGCGGATCGAGACCGGCCGGCGCAAGCCCACCCTGGAAGTGCTGCTGCATCTGGCGAAGGAATACGCAGTCGCCCTGGACGAGCTGGCCGGCACCGCACCCGCCCCTGCAACCGAGGCCCGCAGCACGGCGCCGCACAGCTTCGGCGACGACAAAGCGGTGATGCCGCTGACCCCGTACGTCGGCGGCCTGCACACCCACAAGCACGTCCTGCCCGCCGTCGCACAGTCGCCCGGACGGCCCCGACAGGTGTCCCACGAGGGCTACGAGTGGCTGTGCGTCCTGTACGGGCGGCTGTGGCTCGCACTCGGCAACCAAGACCTCATCCTGACCGCCGGGGACGTCGTCGAGTTCGACACCCGCACCCCCCACGGAGTCGCGAACGCCGGATCCACCGGACCGGTCGAGTACCTGATCATGTTCGGGCCCCAAGGAGAACGCCCACGGCCACGCACCCCTCCGGCCGCAGGCCTCGGGACCGATGACAGAGAGGCCGCTGAACAAGCAGCACCGACAAGCCGCGCGCCTCGTCGGTGACAACCGCACTGCTTCGCTCGGTCCCATTCGCCAGGACGTCCGGCTCTGCCGGTGACCGCTACCGAGCCGGTCCTTCGTCGGCTCGCTGGCTGCGGTGCTCCACAGCACCCAGGACTGCGCCGTGCTACGGCGTTGCCCAGTGCTCCGCCCAGGCGCGGGCCGCCGCGATGGTGTCAGCCAACTCCGTCATGCCTTTGGCCTGCTCGTGCTCCCACGATTGGGCCTCGGCCCGGGTGAGGACCGCCACCGCTTCCCGGGGCGCCGCCGCGAACGCCGGAATCCTCGCGGTCCACCGGGCCGCCTCCTGCGGTGTCTGCCGTCCGTCCAGCACGAGGCGGAAACCCCACAGTGCGGCATCGACCCATCCCGGGCCCCGCAGCGCCCAACTCCAATCGATCATCCAGACCCGGCCGCCGGGCTCGGTCATGAAGTTCGACCCGGCCGGGTCGGAGTGCACGAGCCGGTCCCCGACGAGCAGCGGTTCATCGCAGGGGTCGCAGTAGTCCCCCCATCGCTCCCACGCCGTCATCGTGACGACCCCGGGCGCCGGGTGCTCACTGAGTTCGGCCAGGACGGCCGCCACCGACCCGACGTGGTCACCGTCGTCGCCGAAGTACGTCCACTGCGTGGCCACCAGGCCCTGGAAGCACACCAACAGCCACCCGCCCGCCGACTCCCGCCACAGCACCTTCGGAGCGCTGGGCGGCAGGAACGCGGCGATGGCTGCCTCCGCCTCCAACCGATCGGCGTCCACGTGGTCCACGGGCATCCCCTTGACGAACACCATCACCCCGCCCGGCCAGAACCAGGACGCGAACGCCGACCCGGAACCGGCCGTCACCGGCACCCCCTCACCCGCCCCGACCCGCGCGACCAGCGCCGCCCGCGTCGCCGCGGGCAGCTCCCCGTACGGGACCCGATCGACACGCATGGCCGGTCAGGGCCGCTTCGGCGGGTTCTGCGGGTCGTTCGGAGGCATGGGCGGGTTCTTGTCCGGCCTCGTCGGCGCGGTGGTGGGCTTCCCCGGATTCGGGGACGACGTCGGGCGACGCTTGAGATCGGGCAGCATCATCGTCATGCCGGGGAAGCTACCTCCCGCCACCGCCGCGCACGGCGCATTCCCGGAATTGGTCGGGTACCGCTTGCAGCCGTGCACGTGGGCACGGTCCGGCGCGATTCCGTACAGCAGCACGCTGTCCAAGCGATCAGGGTCTCGGCCGGGTTACGTTGGCCGGCGTGAACTTGCTGGGGTGGAGCTATCGGTATGTGGGGCCGCCTGATCTGCGGGCTCTTGTCCGGCCGGAGGCCGAGGGCCGAAGCATCCCCTCGGCGGCCGACTTCGCCGACTGGGCTTCTTCTCCGGCTGCGGTGGAGCTGGCCGAGCCTTTCACGTTCGTCATCGACTCGGCGGGTGTGCTGCGGCTCGCGCCGCGCCGGAGCGAGCACGTGGTGTGTGCCGGCGGCGGCCCCGTGCTCGGTGCCGGGGAGATGAGCTTCCGCGAAGAGTCCGGGCAGTGGGTGGTCGCTGAGGTCAGTAACCAGTCGACCGGATTCTGCCCGGACATCAGTTCGTGGTCGGCCGTCGCAAGGGCTCTGGACGCAGCCGGGATCGAGCACCCGCCCGGCTTCACCCACGAGGTGGTGTTCCGGCGCTGTCCCGCCTGCAATCAGCTGAACATCGTTCGGGAGGAGGACTTCGTCTGCGTCTTCTGCAACGAGGACCTGCCACGGGAATGGAACGTGGACTGGACTGGACTGGACTGGGCTGGGCGGAGGGCGTGGGCCCTGAGTAGGCCTTCGCCGAACTCTCGGTCTTTGTCCACGGCAAACAGGCCCCCCTGTGCCGCACCACCCCATGACCGGGTACGCGCCGCGCAACGCGCTGAGTCGGACCTCCTGCGCGGTGACGCGCCAGGTCCTCCGGGTCGCGGTTCGGATTGAAGGAATCAGCCGCCACCCGCGCGCCGCGAGCGGCAGCACGGCCTCCCAGCACACCGGCGTCGTGCCCGTCGAGGACCCCCAAGACTGCGGCCCGACTCCGTCCGGCCGCGGCGTCCACCACCACCCCCGCCAAGACCTCATCTCGGGATCGACCCGCGAGTAGCGGCCCGTCGCCCGCCGGGTCCGGGCGCGCCGGGTTGGGGTGTCCGCCCGACTCCGGCGGGCGTCGCGTTCACTGCGCCGCACACTCCTAGGGCGTGTTTCGAAAGTGGCGCCGGGCGCCCGAAGGGCGCGGCTCGCGGCGTCTGGTGCCATGGGGTCTCCCCAGGCCCGAAGGGCCGAGGGGAAGATCGCACGGCGGAGGATCGCACGCCTACTGGACGCTATCGGGCGTTCCGACAACGCCGCGAGGCGCGGTACCAGGCGTCGCGAGCCCGGGGGCACCTCCCAGCGGTAGCTGGGGGAGGGACTTTCGAAACACGCCCTAGCGCGACCTCTGACGCTTGACGACCACGGTGAGGCCTAGGCCGAGGACCACGGCGAGGCCGGCGCCGAGGGCCGGCCACTGCCACGGGAAGCTGGACGCCTCCTCCGCAGATGCCGCCGGCACCCCGGCAGTCGGGCCGGCGCTGGAGACGGGGGAGGGAGCCTTCGCGGGAGGCGCAGCATCCAGGGGATCGACGTCAGCAGCCCCAGGGTCTCCCTTGTGTTCGAGCAGCGCCATACGGGGGCGGACAACGCCGTAGCCGATCCGGTCAGTGCGCTTGGAGCCGTCGGTAGGGGCACCAGCGGTCTCCAGGAGAACACGCGTCACCTGGTTGGCGGTCCAGCCAGGGTGAGCCGACCAGATGAGCGCGGCGGAGGCGGATGCCAGGCTGGTCGCGTACGAGGTGCCTCCGTCTGCCACGCACCAGCCCTTGTTCTCCTCGCACCGCAGCTGCACCTTGCTTCCCGTCGCGGACAAGTCGGTGTAGACCCCGTGCGAGGTGAACGGCATCGGATTGGCCGTCTCGGCGTCGACCGCTCCCACGCCGATGACCCCTGGCAGGCTCGCGATCGGGTTGTTGGCGTTCTTGCCCGCACCGTCGTTGCCCATCGCGGCGAAGATCAGCACACCCTTGCCGCGGGCGTACTGGACCGCGGGCGCGATCGTGGCCACGTCGCGGGCCTCGTACACGCCGATGGACAAGTTGATGATCTTGGCGCCGTGGTCGACGGCGTACCGGATGCCCTCTTCGGTCTGGCCGGCCACGGCGAAGGCCATCGGCAGGCCGACGGCGGTGCGGATCGGCAGGACCTTGGCTCCGGGAGCAAGGCCCTGCGGGCCTCCGTCCGAGCCGTTGCCCACGATCCCGGCGGCCATGCTGGTTCCGTGCCCGACGAAGTCCTCGTTCGGCGGGTAGGTGATGTCCGGGCGCTCGACCGGCGACTCGATGAAGGAAATCCCGGGCAGGACCCGCCCCTTCAGCCCCGGCTGATCGGAGACGCCGCTGTCGATGACTGCCACCGTGATACCGGTGCCGTCCGCGACCTTCCACATCTCCTCGGCCCGCATCTTTGTCAAGTAGCCCCGCGGGTCGGCATCTGCAGCCGCCGGTATCACCGCGCCCGTGCTGAGCGCTCCCGCTGCGACGATCACGCCCGCCGCCCTCCGCCACGCCCCCTGACGCCCTATGGTGCCCCGCATATGTGCCCCTCCCATGGTTCGTACGCTGCAAACGCGCGCGCACTCCACCTCATCACACCGGGCACAGCCCCTCAGCTCGTCCCGGGGGTTGAGGAACATCCATGCCGACGACAGGTTCCGCAGTCGGGCCTCGGCACCGCGTCCCTGTCTTCCCCGTCGACCGCCCGGCGCAGTTCGGCGAGGGCGCGGCCGCGCGCGGCGGCGCCGTCCAGGAGCACGGCGGCCTGTTCGGCGTCCGGCTCCATCGGGGCGCTGGAGGCCTTCGGCCTCGGCGAAGCCGTTCCAGCACGACCGGCGCCGCGGCACCACATTCACCTACGACACCGACGGCAACCAGACCAAAGACGCCGCGGGAACCTACGCATACGACGCCCCGGACCGCCACCGATCTCAGCGCCACCGGGACCCTCATCGGCGACCACTACTAGGGCCTGTCTGACAAATGATCACTTGGTGGGCTCGCGGAGCCAGAGGATCAGGGAGGCCAGGACGAGTCCGGCACGATAGCGGGCGGCGAGCTTGTCGAAGCGGGTGGCGAGGGCCCCTTGAGGTGGGCGAAGCATCGTTCGACCGCATTGCGGTCGCGTTAGACGGCTCGGTCGAACGCGGGCGGCCGGCCGCCGAGGGCCCCGCGTCGTCGGCGGTTGGCCTCCTGGTCGCGGCGCTCGGGGATCGTGACGGCGATGCCCCGGCGCCGCAGCAGGTAGCGGATCGCGCCGCTGGAGTACGCTTTGTCGCCCAGCACACGCCCGGGTGTCGTGCGTGGGCGGCCTGTGACGGCACGCGGGATGCGGATCCCGTCGAGGACCTGGCCGAACGCGGTGGCGTCGTTGACGTTGCCGGGCGTGAGCACGATCGACAGGAGCAGGCCCCGGCCGTCGACGGCGAGACGGACTTTGGTGGTCAGGCCGCCTCGGGACCGGCCGAGGGCCTGGCGCGTCTGCGAGCGGCCCGGATCCTCCAGTTCGTCCCCGTCCGCATCCCCCTTTTGCGGGCGCCGGCCGCATGCTGGTGGGCCCGGTTGATCGTGGAGTCGATCGCGACGGCCCAATCCCCCCGGCCCACAGCGTCGTCGCGGACCTGGACGTGCTCCAGCAACAGGGGCTCTAGCCGTTCCCACGCCGTGTCCGTCAACTCACCTCTGCCAGCCACGAGGTCAATGATCTCTAGTAGGTGATCTCTTCGCCTGCAGAGTTCCAGACCCTGGCCCAGTTCCGCTCCTGATCAGGCAAGAAGTTGGGTTCCCCGATTGTCAAGCGCCCCGGCTCATGGCAGAACATCCCAGACATAGCCGGACCGGCAGAACTCTCGGGCCACTCGATCAGTATGTGGTCCCCCGGGTCGACCACTACGTCCCAGGCGAGAGGTTCGAAGTGAACGATCAGTGGGTCAGGCCCGTCTGCTGCTACTCGGAATAGGAACACCAGGCGAAGCGTACGGGGCTGTCTCGCACAGCCCGCAGCAGCTGCCCCACCACCGACTTGTCCGACACGTCCTAAGGGCTGTCCCGTAATGATCAAGGAAGAGTGCGGCGCCGCCCTCTGGCTAGTTGACATCGGGGCCTTGCAGCATCCTGACGGGGAAGTCCTGCTCGCGGGCCGTCCAGAGGTGCTCAGCCGGCTGCGCGACCTGGCGGACCAGCGACTGCGGAGCCGCCCTGCCGAGTAACACCGGGTCTTCGGTGATCTGCTCGCGCTCGCGGGGCAGTACCACTGGAGTGCCGCCCTGGAGAACTTCGCCGACGACTTCTACACGGTGTCCCGTCCGCACTGCCTGGCGGAGGTGACCATCGCGATCGGGGACTACGGCTTCTACTCGGCCATCCGCGACTGGGATCGCGGCGACGTCGAGCGGCGGGAGCTGCTGCCTGCCAAAGTGGAGGGGCTTCCTGACCCCGGCCGCTGGATGCACGCCACTGCGGTCCGCGACGGGCGACAGCGCATCGCGGAGGGCATCAGGCACCTCTTCGGCCGTGCTGAGTGCCCGACTTGCGCCAGTGGGTTCAGCGTCGCGGACGCCTACACGAGCGCGAACCTTCCCCCAGCGCTGGAAACTTCCTGAGCTGGGGGAGGCGTGATCTTCGCCGCCATGATCTTGGTATGGCTGGTGTGATCATGGCTTCGGAGCCTTCGTGGATAGTCCCGTTCACCGGGCTGAGCCCGCAGCTCTTCCGCAAGCTGATCACCGTCCTTCGCCATGAGGGGGCGGACGAGGTACGCCGGGGGCGCCCGTGGTCACTGTCGCTTGTGGTCGTCATCGACGCAGACAGCCGCCAGGTCGTTCTCGTGGGTCGTCCGATGCCTGGCAACCGCAACGACTGCAAGGCCTGGTCCGAGTCCGGCGCAAAAGCCGCCGTCGGCGGGACTACAACGATTGCCGACGGCGGCTATCCGGGAACCGGGCTGATCATTCCCCACCGCCGTCCTGCTGGCGGGGACCTGTGCGACTGGAAGCGTCAGCACAACCGCCCACACAAGCAGGTCCGAGCCCGCGTCGAGCACGTCTTCGCGCGCATGAAGACCTGGACGATCCTGCGCGACTGCCGCCTCAAGGGTGACGGAGTCCACCACGCCATGCTCGGCATCGCCCGCCTGCACAACCTCCGCCGGGCCGAGTAACAGGCTCGGTCCCGTCTCTGCGAAGCAGCCGACCATGCTCCAGAGATCAATTGCGGGACAAGCCTTAGTCCAGCGAGTGCCGCACCACTCGCCGGTGCAACCAAAAAATTCAGGAAACTCGCGCCCTGGCGACATCTCCATGAGGTTAAAATCGGAACATGTCGAACGATCCTGTTTATCGAGTAACTATCCAATTACCGGTTGATCGTTCAATTTTTGGCATCAACGAAACCGCGCCTGCGGGTAAAGGCTTTGGTTCGCTGCTGTCTTGGACAGACCTCGAAATGGATTCAACTCCCGTGCGGGTTTCGCCAGGAGCTATCCGCTTCATGAGCCTGGTGGGGACTCATGAGCCCTTGGTGACAATCGAGGTTGGGGAAAATCCACCCGTTCCTCCCGCCTCTGCATTCGAACTCGTGGGCCATGATCGATACAGAAGTACCAGCGGGGATGCGACGCTCTATACCATCGACGGTCCACACATTTCCTTCATTCTGCAACCAGACACTGAATATACGCTACGTGTTTGGCGCAAGGGGAGGGAAGGCGTTCAAGAGCGTTACGATGAACTATTGGGTCAGATTTACCCAATAGTGAGCCTGGAGGAATACGTCATTCAATTTTCTGACTGACGCACGCAAACCGCCCCGCGGCTACAGGTAGCCGC